>NZ_JBWKZU010000002.1:0-180656 GCF_059424825.1 Acidovorax sp. GW101-11A03
ACAGTGAAACGACTTTGCGCCGATGATAGTGCGGGTTCCCGTGTGAAAGTAGGTCATCGTCAGGCTCTTACAGCCCAAACCGCCCTTCTGCTCAATCGAGTAGAAGGGCGTTTTGCTTTGGGGAGCCACGTAACAACAATGAGGTCTCATGCCCCTGGCCCCTGATAAGGCACGCCGGATTGTTGAGGGCCTGCGCCCAATTCATGCCTGCATCCACAAAGTGAACCCATACGGGCGATGCTCCTTGCGGGTGAGTAATGCGGCATGCAATGCCTCAAAAGACGTTCTGAACCTTAAAACTGGCTGAGAACATGCCAGATTCTGTGGGTGTTCAGACCGGTACTCGCCGCCCCTGCTCGAACACCAGCAGCTCCCCCTGGCCAAATGCTGTCCACTGCTCGTTAGTCGTCAACGGGCTGGTCACAATCACGGCCACTTGGTCTTTCTCATTCGTCTCTTGAGAAAAATCCAGCGCCAGGTCTTCGTCGCTCAGTTGCGCGGACCCAAACGGATAGCGTCTTTCGATGTAGTACAGGTTGGTGGACGCGTGTGCCCACAGGGCCTGACCGTTGGACAACAAAAAATTGAACGTGCCGTGCGGGCGGATCCGGGCCGCCAACTCCTTCAGCGTCAAGGTCAGCTCGGGAACGGACGGCACCGTGGCGTGCGACTTCGCCAGCTCCTGCATGAGCCAGCAGAAAGCATGTTCGCTGTCGGTGTCGCCCACGGGGCGGAAGTGCGAGTGCAGGCGGGGGCGGAAATCCTTGAGGTCACCGTTGTGGGCAAACACCCAGTAACGCCCCCACAGCTCCCGCACGAACGGGTGGCAATTCTGCAAACTGACCACGCCCTGCGTGGCCTTGCGGATGTGGGCAATGACGTTTTTGCTTTTGATCGGGTAGCGACGGATCAGCTCGGCCACAGGAGAGTCCACCGCCGCCTGGTGGTCAACAAAATGCCGCAGGCCTTTGTCTTCGAAAAAAGCAATCCCCCAGCCGTCGCTGTGGTGGTCGGTTTTGCCGCCCCTTTGCGCAAACCCCGTGAAGCTGAAGGTCACATCGGTGGGGACATTGCAGTTCATGCCGAGCAGTTGGCACATGGCGGGAGTTCCGTTTCTAGGGTGTCGTGTGGGGCGATAGATGATGCCTGAAGCCGGACCACCGCTGGCAGAGAGACGGCTTGTCTGCAGTTCAGCGGGGCTTGGCCTCGCGCAGTTGCCAGGCGGCCACCAAAGCCAGCAGGCACAGAGAAGTCAGCATCAAGAAGGTTTCTCCAAAGGCGGCGATGCGGGCCGGATTGCTGCCACCAGCGGCCAGCGACGCGCCATGGGCAAGCAGCCGCCATTCGAGCACGATGCCACACAGGCTCACGCCCGCAGCACCGCCCAGCATGCGCAGGAAACCAATGGCGCTGGAACCTTGGGAGATCAGTGACTTGTCCAGCGGGCGCATGGCACCGAGGTTGAGTGAGGGCAGGATGAAGCCCAGCCCGATGCGTCCCAGGATCGCAAAAGCCACCAACATCCAAAGGGGAGAACCCAGGCCCACACACACCATGAGTCCAAAAGAAAGCGCCAGCAGTCCCAACCCGGTGCTGACCAAAAAATGTGTGGGCTGCCGGTCTGCAAGCCGCCCCACAACGGCGATGGTGGCGGCCAGCACCAACCCGGCAGGCAGCATGAGCGTGCCCACATGCGACGCTGACAATTCCAGCCCCAGCTGCATGAACACCGGCAACAAGTAGGTGGACCCGAACAGAGCGGTGCCATAGATGAAGGCCACGACGCTGCCCATTGCAAACTGCCGGTAGTGGAACAGCCGCAGGTCCATCAAGGGCTTGCGGCCCTGGTGGATCAGCCGCTGCTGCCAGGCAACGAATGCACCGACCGCACAGGCGGCGCACAGCAACAGCGCAATGGCCTCGGCCATGGAGCCGCCATGCAGCGACACCAGCCCATTGAGCAGGCACAGCGTGCCCACGGTGCCCAGCAACAGACCGCGCCAGTCCAGTGGCTCGCCCTGGCGGTTGGCCTCCACCCCGCCGGGCGCCGTGACGGGCACAAACTTGTAGGCCAGCCAGATCGAGGCCAGGCACAGCGGCACGACCATGAAGAAGATGGAACGCCAGCCAAACCAGTCCACCAGCAGGCCCCCGACGCTGGGCCCGATCGCAGGTGCGAGCACCACTCCCATGCCAAAGATGCCACTGGCGCGGCCTTGTTCATGCGGCTGGAAGGCGTAGAGGATGATGACGGCAGGAATGGGCTGCACAACTCCGGCGGCCAGGCCCTCGGCGACCCGCGCGGCCAGCACCAGGCCAAAGTCCTGCGCGAGGCCGCCGCCCACGCCCCCCAGAAGCAATACCAGCATGGCGCCCACATAGGTGGCGCGGTAGCCATAGCGCGACAGCAGCCAGGGTGTGGTGAGCATCGAGACCGTGGTGGCCACCATGAAGCCCGAGGTGACCCATTGGGCACGCTCCTGGCCCAGGGTGAAGTAGTGACTCATGTCCGGGATGGCCACGTTCACGATGGTGGAAGACATGATCGACGCCATGGTCCCCACCATGACCGACAGCAAGAGCAGCCAGCGGTAGCGCTCGCCATAGCGCTCTCGCAGCACCGACAGGGAGCCGGGGGAGGCTGTCATGGGCGAATCATCGTGCGCAATGGGTGAAAAGGGCTAGACAAGGCAGGGACGTAATGCGGCCATGGGGTGTCTGTCGCACCACATGGCCAGGACGTGCTTCAGGTCAGCTGCGTTCCAGCCACAGCTTGCCGCCGGTGGCCCAGTTTTCGCGCTTCACATCGGTGATCAGGATGTCCACCGACTCGGGCGAGCCACCCAGGACCTCGACGCTCACGCGGGTGATCTCTTCCACCAGCTTGCGCTTTTGTTCGACCGTGCGGCCTTCCATCATTTCAACGTGGTACGTGGGCATATCAAACTCCTTCAGGGCGTATCGCCGCAAAAAGCGGAAATCATATCGGCGCAGGCCCTGGGGGGCGTACAAAGGGTTGCTGGGTGTTGGTGGCGGGCGTGCCGCAGGCCGGGCAGATGCAGGCTTTGCCGCGCTGCGCCTCGGGCACGGTGGCCAGGGCGGCAGGCGCGATGGGTTGGGTCATGCACCAGCAGCTTTCTGGCGGGCGGCCTGCGGCCATGGCGCATTGGTTGGGCCCGCCGCACAGCGGGCAGCAGGAGGGGCTGGAGGGGGGCGGGGTGGACATGGTGCCGTGCCGGTGGCCGCGTGGGGCGACCAGTGTACGGCGATGTGCGCGGGATGAAGCGGCCTCGCCACCAGGCTGCCCAACCCCGCACTAGCCAGCGAGGCGAGGTTCCGTGCGCTGTGGTGCGCCGCATTGAGCGGATGAGTCAGAAATGCCAATAAAAATAGCTGCTTGCGCGCGTTGGTATTGCGCAAGCAGCTATCAAATAAGTAGCAATGGGCTGCGGTGCACCGCGATGGCGCCCACCGGGGCGCTCACCACGCGCCTCCGCAGGCGCTGTATCAGGCGGCTTGCGCGGCCTTCAGCTTCAGGCGCCAGGCGTGCAGCAGTGGCTCGGTGTAGCCGCTGGGCTGTTCCATGCCCTTGAAGACCAGGTCACACGCCGCCTTGTAGGCCATGCTGGTGTCAAAGTGTCCGGCCATGGGCTGGTACAGCGGGTCACCCGCGTTTTGCTGGTCCACCACGGCGGCCATGCGCTCGAAGGTCTCGCGCACCTGGGCTTCGGTCACCACGCCGTGGTGCAGCCAGTTGGCCATGTGCTGGCTGCTGATGCGCAGCGTGGCGCGGTCTTCCATCAGGCCCACGTTGTGGATGTCGGGCACCTTGGAGCAGCCCACGCCCTGGTCCACCCAGCGCACGACATAGCCCAGGATGCCTTGGGCGTTGTTGTCCAGCTCTTGCTGCTTTTCGGCGTCGCTCCAGTTCGGGGCAGCGGCCACGGGCACGGTGAGCAGGCCGGTCAGCAGGTTGTCGCGCTCGGCGTTCACGTCGGTCTTTTCCAGCTCGATCTGGATGTCGCTGACCTTCACCTGGTGGTAGTGCAGCGCATGCAGAGTAGCGCCCGTGGGGCTGGGCACCCAGGCGGTGTTGGCACCGGCTTTGGGGTGGGCGATCTTCTGCTTGAGCATCTCGGCCATCAGGTCGGGCATGGCCCACATGCCCTTGCCGATCTGGGCCTTGCCGCGCAGGCCGCAGGAGAGGCCCACCAGCACATTGTTCTTCTCGTACGACTGGATCCAGGCGCTGGTCTTCATGTCGCCCTTGCGAACCATGGGGCCTGCGTGCATGGCGGTGTGCATCTCGTCGCCCGTACGGTCCAGGAAGCCCGTGTTGATGAACGCCACGCGGCTCGATGCGGCGGCGATGCAGGCCTTGAGGTTGACGGACGTGCGGCGCTCTTCGTCCATGATGCCCAGCTTGACGGTGCTGTCGGGCAGGCCCAGCAGCTTCTCGACGCGGCCAAACAGCTCGGCGGCAAAGCCGACTTCGGCGGGGCCGTGCATCTTGGGCTTGACGATGTAGACGCTGCCCTTGCGGGAGTTGCGGATTCCGTTGGCGCCATGGCCTTGCAGGTCGTGCAATGCGATAGCCGTTGTGACCACTGCATCCATGATGCCTTCGGGGATCTCGCGCTGCGTGCCCTGCGCGTCGGTCCACAGGATGGCCGGGTTCGTCATCAGGTGGCCCACATTGCGCAGGAACATGAGCGAGCGGCCATGCAGGCGCACTTCGCCACCTTGGGGGGCCGTGTAAACACGGTCAGGGTTCAGTCCGCGCGTGAAGGTCTTGCCGCCCTTGGCGACCTGCTCGGTCAGCGTGGCCTGGATGATGCCCAGCCAGTTGCTGTAGCCCAGTACCTTGTCTTCAGCGTCCACGGCAGCCACGGAGTCTTCCAGGTCCAGGATGGTGGACAGGGCCGCTTCGAGCACCAGGTCGCTCACGCCCGCGGCATCGGACTGGCCGATGGGCGTGCTGCGGTCGATCTGGATGTCCAGGTGCAGGCCGTTGTGCTGCAGCAGCACCGACGACGGCGCGGCGGCATTGCCCTGGTAGCCTTTGAACTGCGATGCGTCCTTCAGGCCCGTCGTGCTGCCATTGGCGAGCGCCACCACCAGCTGGCCGCCTTCGACGCGGTAGCCGGTCGAATCCTTGTGGGAACCGCTGGCCAGCGGCGCCGTGTCGTCCAGCACCTGGCGCGCAAAGGCGATCACCTTGGCGCCGCGCACGGGGTTGTAGCCCTTGCCCTTTTCGGCGCCACCTTCTTCGCTGATGGCATCGGTGCCATAGAGCGCGTCATACAGGCTGCCCCAGCGCGCGTTGGCGGCGTTGAGTGCATAGCGTGCATTCAGGATGGGCACCACCAGCTGCGGGCCGGCCTGGGTGGCCAGCTCGTCGTCCACGTTGGCGGTGGTGGCCTTCACATCGGCAGGCTGGGGCACCAGGTAGCCGATCTTTTCCAGAAAGCTGCGGTAGGCCACCATGTCCTTGATGGGGCCGGGATTGGCCTTGTGCCAGGTGTCCAGCTCGGTCTGCAGGCGGTCGCGCTCGGCCAGCAGGGCGATGTTGCGCGGGGCCAGATCGGCCACGATGGCGTCAAAGCCTTTCCAGAACGCTTCGCTGCCCACGCCCGTGCCGGGCAGCACCTTGTCTTCGACAAAGCGGAACAGGGAGGTGGCCACTTGCAGGCCGTGGATGGGGGTGCGGTCGGTCATGGAAAAGCTCGCTGAAAAAAGAGGAAAAAAAGCCGCTACGAAGCGATGATGCACAGACTGTATTGCAAATATCTGCGCACATAAATACGCTGAAAATCTCTAAACCAGTGACTTTTAAGCAAAAGTAGTGGGCGGTATGGACCCCACACCATCCGTAGTCGTCCGTAGTGAGTGGTGCTGGCGCCCATTAGCCACTACGCTGCGCGCACAACCATCATCGGGAGACAACCCCATGCAGGCACCCCTGGCCACCAGCGCGCTGAACGCTGCCTACAAGAACAAGATCGTCAGCGCCGCCGATGCGGTGCAGCTCATCCACGACGGCGACACCGTGGCCACGGGCGGCTTTGTGGGCATCGGCTTTGCCGAGAGCATTGCAGTGGCGCTGGCCCAGCGCTGGGAGGCCACCCAAACCCCGCGCGACCTCACGCTGGTCTACGCCGCAGGCCAGGGCGACGGCAAGCAGCGGGGCCTCAACCACCTGGGCCATGCGGGCCTGCTCAAGCGAGTGATCGGCGGGCACTGGAGCCTGGTGCCACGCATCCAGAAGCTGGCGGTGGACAACCAGATCGAGGCCTGGAACCTGCCGCAGGGCGTGATCACACATTTGTTCCGCGACATCGCTGCAGGCAAGCCCGGCACGCTCACGCGCGTGGGCCTGGACACCTTTGTGGACCCGCGCCACGGCGGCGGCAAGCTCAACGCGCGCACCACCGAAGACTTGGTGCGCATCCTGCCCATCGACGGGCAGGACTACCTGTTCTACAAGGCCTTCCCGATCCACGTGGGCATCATCCGCGCGACCACGGCCGACGCCGACGGCAACCTCACCATGGAGCGCGAGGCGCTCACGCTCGAAGCGCTGGCCATCGCCATGGCAGCGCGCAACTCGGGCGGCGTGGTCATCGCACAGGTTGAACGCATTGCCGAGCGCGGCACGCTCAACCCCCGGCAGGTGAAGGTGCCTGGCGTGCTGGTAGATGCCGTGGTGCTGGCCACCGAGCCCGCGCACCACCACCAGACCTTTGCTGAGCCCTACAGCGCCGCATTTGCGGGCGAGCTGCGCGTGCCCATGGACACGCTGGAGGCGATGCCGCTGACCGAGCGCAAGATCATCGCCCGTCGCGCGGCGCTGGAGCTGCGCCCGCACCAGGTGGTGAACTTAGGGATAGGCATGCCCGAGGGCGTGGCCAACGTGGCGGCCGAAGAGCGCATCATCGACCTGGTCACGCTCACGGCCGAGCCCGGCGTGATTGGCGGCATCCCCGCCGGCGGGCTGAACTTTGGCGCCGCCGTGAACCCGCAGGCCATCATCGACCAGCCCAACCAGTTCGATTTCTACGACGGCGGTGGCCTGGACATCGCGATCCTGGGCCTGGCGCAGGCCGACCAGCACGGCAACCTCAACGTGAGCAAGTTCGGGCCGCGCCTGGCGGGGGCGGGCGGCTTCATCAACATCAGCCAGAACGCCAAGACCGTGGTGTTTGTCGGCACCTTCACGGCGGGCGATCTGCAGGTCGAGGCGGTGGACGGTCACCTGCACATCCTGCACGAGGGCGGCGCGCGCAAGCTGGTGCGCGAGGTCGAGCACCGCACCTTCAGCGGCGCCGAGGCCCTGCGGCGCGGCCAGCGCGTGCTGTACGTCACCGAGCGCTGCGTATTCCGCCTCGTGCCCTCCGGCGAGGAGGACGGCAGCGGCGCGCTGGAGCTGATCGAGCTGGCCCCCGGCATCGACCTGCACCGCGACGTGCTCGCCCACATGGCGTTCACGCCGCGCATCAGCCCCGGCCTGCAGACCATGGACATGCGCCTGTTCGAGCCCGGCCCGCTGGGCCTGCGCGAGCAGTTGCTCAACCGCCCGCTGGTACAGCGCTTCGAGCTGGACGCCGCGCGCCAGCTGCTGCACATCGACTTCTCGGGCCTGCAGATCAACACGGCCAGCACCATCGATGCCATCGAGCAGGAGGTGCGCCGCCTGCTGGCCCCGCTCGCCGCACAGGGCGAGCGCGTGGGCGTGATCGTGAACTACGACCACTTCACCATCGCGCCCGATCTGGCCGATGCCTACACCGCCATGGTGCAGGGCCTCACGCGCGACCTGTACTCCGAAGTCAAACGCTATGGCACCGTGGGGTTCCTCAAGTCCCGCCTGATCTGATTGCTATAATAATCATAGCTATTGAGGCAATGTGGTCGCGCGCAAGGGCCTGTTTTTGCTTCAAGTTTCTCCGCCACCGGGCGCCGCCACGCTGCAGCGGCCAGGTGCAGGCCCCCGCGTGGATGTCTCCATAATCACCGCCCATGGACAAACTCAAGGCCTTCGAATCCTTTGTATCGGTGGCCACGCGCGGCAGCCTGACGGCAGCCGCCAAGGCCGAAGGTGTGGCACCCGCCATCATGGGGCGGCGGCTGGATGCGCTGGAAGAACACCTGGGCGTGAAGCTGCTGGTGCGCACCACACGCCGCATCAGCCTCACGCACGAGGGCAGCGCGTTTCTGGAAGACTGCCAGCGCCTGCTGTCCGACGTGGCCAATGCCGAGGCCAGCGTGTCCGAAGGCGGCGTCAAGGCCACGGGCCATTTGCGCATCACCGCGCCCGCCGGTTTTGGCCGCCGCCATGTGGCGCCGCTGGTGCCGCGTTTTCGCTCCGCGCACCCGGACGTGACCATCTCCCTCAACCTCAGCGACCGCGTGGTGGACCTGGCGGGCGAAGGCTTTGACTGCGCCGTGCGCGTGGGCGATTTGCCCGATTCGTCGCTGGTGAGCGTGCGCATTGCCGACAACCGCCGCCTGTGTGTGGCCACACCCGAATACCTGGCCCGGCGCGGCACCCCGCGCGCCCCGGCCGAACTGGTGCAGCACGACTGCCTCACGCTCTCCAGCGATGCCTCGCAGACGCGCGGCTGGGCGTTCCGGGTGCCCCATGCCGATGGCTCCACCGAGGTCATGCACCTCAAGCCCGGCGGCCCGCTCGACTGCTCCGATGGCCAGGTGCTGCACGACTGGTGCCTGGGCGGCTGGGGCATTGCCTGGCGCAGCACCTGGGAGGTCGAGGCCGAGATCGCCGCAGGTCGCCTGGTCGCGGTGCTGGAAGACTTTGCCGCGCCGCCCAACGGCATCTACGTGGTCTTCCCCCAGCGCAAGCACCTGCCGCTGCGCGTGCGGCTATGGATCGAGCACCTCAAGCACCAGTACGCACAGCCCGCGTTCTGGAAAGGCGAATGACTCCCCCTGAGGCGCTTCGCGCCATCCCCCTGAGGGGGACGCCTCCGGTGGCCCGGCAAAGCCGGCTCCACGGTGGCGCTCGCCGGGCCGCGCCCCACTCGGTGGCTGGCTGTCGGGCGACCTGTGGTGCAGGGTGACTGCTCCCCGTGGCAGACTGCGCAATCCATGTCCACCGCGCCTACGCTCCTCGTCGCTGACGACCACCCGCTGTTCCGTGCGGCCGTGCTGCATGTGCTGCGCGAGCGGTTGCCGCAGTTCCGCACGCTGGAGGCCGCCAGCGCCGCCACCCTGGGCCAGGCGCTGCAAGAGCACCCCGAGGTCGAGCTGGTACTGCTGGACCTGAGCATGCCCGGCACGCGCGGCTTCTCGGCCCTGCTGCATGTGCGCGGCGAATACCCCGAGCTGCCCGTGGTCATCATCTCCTCCAACGACCACCCCCGCGTCATCCGCCGCGCCCAGCAGTTTGGTGCTGCGGGCTTCATCCCCAAGTCCGCACCGGCCGACGCCATGGGCGACGCCATCCAGGCCGTGCTGGACGGCGGCAGCTGGTTCCCGCCCATGGCGGCCGAACGCTCCGAGGCCGACGCCGAGTTGGCTGCGCGCTTGGCGCAGCTCACGCCCCAGCAGTTCCGCGTGCTGCTGTGCCTGGCCGATGGCCTGCTCAACAAACAGATCGCGGCCACGCTGGGCCTGGCCGAGAACACGGTGAAGGTGCATGTCACCGCCATCCTGAAAAAGCTCGCGTGCTACAGCCGCACGCAGGCGGCGGTGCTGGTCAAGAGCCTGGAGACGGAAGACGGCGTGTCTTCCTGAGGTTGAGATCTGCATCAAAACGGCCGCTGTCGCCCATTCATAAAGCGCTGGTAGCTACTAAAAGTGTAGCGACGAGCGAGGCCTCTCAAACCGGGCGTAGCACGATGCGCGAGACGCCGCGCAGCGGCTCAGGGGGATGCTCCCTGTCTCAGCAATGTCTGGCTCACCAGCGCCCGCAGCGCGGGGGCCCGCACCGGCTTGGCCAGAAAGCCCCAGCCGCGTTCGGCGGCCTGGCGGCGCAGGGTGGCGTCACGTTCGGCGGTAACCAGGATCACGGCGGGGGCCTGGCCCCAGCGCTGGCACAGCTCCGTGTAGACATCGGGGCCATGGTGGTGGCTGCCCAGGTGCACGTCCAGCAGCACCAGCTGGGGCGCCTGGCCGGGTTGGGCTGCGGCCAGCGCTTCGGGTGCGCCACCGGCCAGTGGCACTGCGCAGCCCCAGCGCTGCAGCAGGGCTTGGGTGGCGGCGCAGGTGGGGCCGTCGTCCTCAATCACCCAGGCGCTGCTGCCTTGCAGGGGGGCATCGTCGGCGGGTAGCTGTGTGGTGGCAGGGGCGGCGGCAGCCTGCTGCACAGCCGCCGGGTTGCCCAGCGGCACACACACCCAGAACACGCTGCCGCGCCCCAGTTGCGAGCGCAGGCCGATCTCGTGCCCTAGAAGGCGGCCCAGGCGCTCGACGATGGCCAGGCCCAGGCCTGCGCCCCGGTCGTCGGCGCGGCCTTCGTCCAGGCGGCGGAATTCTTCGAAAATTTCACGCTGCAGAGCCTCGGGGATGCCGGGGCCCTGGTCATGCACTTCGATGCGCAGGTGGTCATTGCCCACCCTGCGGCAGCCCACCACGATGCGCCCCCGCCGGCTGTAGCGGATGGCGTTGGAGACAAAGTTCTGCAGGATGCGGCGCAGCAGGTTGTCGTCGGTGCGCACCACGGCGCGCGTGGGCACGCAGCGCAGTTGCAGGCCCTGGCTTTCGGCCAGCACGCCAAAGTTGTGGCCCAGCACCTGCAAGAGTGGCCCTAGGGCCACGTCGTGGATGTGCACATCGAACTGGCCCGATTCCATGCGCGAGATGTCGAGCAGGCTGTTGAGGATGGCGTCCTGCGCGGCCAGGGCGCCGTCGATGCTGTCCACGGCGTGCCGTTCGGCGTCGCCTGGCAGATGGCTGCGCAGCAGCGAGGTGAACATGCGCGCGGCGTTCAGGGGCTGCAGCAGGTCGTGCACGGCGGCGGCCACAAAGCGGGTCTTGGAGCGGTTGGCCTGCTCGGCCTCGCGCCGCGCGGCGTCCAGGTCGCGGGTGCGGTCGGCCACGCGCTGCTCCAGCGCATCGGCCAGCGATCGCAGCTCGCGTGCGGCGTTCTTGTAGCTGGTGATGTCGGCGTAGCTGGTCACAAAACCGCCTTCGGGCAGCGGATTACCCCGGATCTCCAGCACCGTGCCGTCGTCCTTGGCGCTTTCGTGCAGGTGTGGCGTGCCGCTGCGCAGGTGGGCCAGCCGCCGTTCGATGGCCTCATCCACCGGGCCGGGCCCCAGCAGGCCCCGGCGCGCGTTGTGGCGCATCAGGTCGGCAATGGGCTGGCCCACGCGCATCAGGTCTGCCGGGAAGCGAAACAGCTGCACATAGCGCGAGTTCCAGGCCACCAGGTTCAGGCCGGCGTCGATGATGACCACGCCCTGCGGCAGATGTTCCAGGCTGCGCGAGAGGCCCGTGTCGGTCTGCTGGGCGGCCTGCTGCGCCGCCTGCACGATGCCGTCCTGCGCGGTGCGAAGCTCCTGGGCGTGCTGGCGCAGCACGGTCTCCAGCTCCTGGCGGCTGCGCTGGCGCAGGCTGGACAGGCGCTGGCGCTGGCGCACAAACAGCACCAGCAGCGACAGGGCCAGCCAGCCGCCGCCCCCGGCTGCGGCTGCCCAGCGGCTGTCGGCAATGCTGCTGTGGGTGGTGTGCACCAGGTGCAGTTGCCAGGGCGTGCCGGGCAGGGGCTGGGTCTGCCACAACATGCGGTCGGGCGGGGCGGGCATGTCTGCGGACGCTTGCACCCGCACCAGCCGCCCGCCGTTGTCCAGGCGGTCGTCCACGCGGACGTCGAGCGGGCGCAGCGGCTGGTCGGAATATTGCCGGGTGGCGTTCAGCTCGCGGCGCTCTTCGTCGTCCAGCGGCTCCAGCAGGCGGTAGCGCCAGGCGTCCTGGCTGGCGAGAAAGACCACGCCATGCGCGTCCGACGCCAGCACGATGTCGGGTGTCTGCAGCCATTCGCGCTCCAGCTCCTGCAGCGCGATCTTGATGGCCACCAGCCCCAGGGTGTGGCCGCTGTCGTCGCGGATGGCCTGCGACAGGAAGTAGCCGGGCTCGCCCGTGGTCACGCCAATTCCGTAAAAGCTGCCGCGCCCCTGCGCCAACGCCTGCTGCACATAGGGGCGAAAGCTGTAGTCCACCCCCACGTTGCTGGTGGCCGTGCGCCAGTTGCTCGCGGCCACGGCGAGGCCGTCGCGGTTGAGCAGGGTGAGGGTGGACGACTGGCTGGCGCCGTTGGCCTGCTCCAGCTTGCGGTTGAGCTGCGCCACCTCGTCGTTGTTCAGGGTGCGGCGCAGGGCGTCCTGCAGTTGCGCGTCCAGGGCCAGCACCTCGGGCAGGGTGCGGTAGCGGTCGATGCGCTGGGCCAGCGTCTGCCCGTACAGGGCCAGCTGGCGCTGCACGCTCTCGCTTTCGTCCAACAAGGACCGGTGCCAGGCCCACTGGCCGGCCGCGAACATGCTGGCCGCGGTGCCTGCTAGCAGGATCAGCAGCGTCCAGAACTGGTGAAGGCGGGGCGTGGGCATGGGAAAAAGCGGGGTTCTGGAGCCAGTCTGGTGCAGGTGGGGAGTGTGCCGCACCCGGTCTGGGGGGCTCCCGGGGCTAGGTAATTACCCTGATGGTGCGCGGATGCTCTCCTCTGGGGCGCCGGGCGACTAATACCAATAGGTTATCGGCTGAAACAAAGTGCAGCGGTACAAACGGCACCCTCAACGCGCACCGGCTGCACCCCGCTGGTGCAGCCCCGTGATTTCAGGAGACAACCCCATGCACGCCATTTCAGCCCCCACCGCGCACCCCGTGCGGCTGCCGTTTTACCGCCAACTGTATTTCCAGGTGGTGCTCGCCATCGTCCTGGGCGTGTTGCTGGGCCATTTTGAGCCCGCTTATGGCGAAGCGCTCAAGCCGCTGGGCGATGCGTTCATCAAGCTGGTGAAGATGATCATTGCCCCGGTGATCTTCCTGACCATCGTGACCGGCATCGCGGGCATGTCGCAGCTTTCCACCGTGGGCCGCGTGTTTGGCAAGGCCATGGCGTACTTCCTGTTCTTCTCCACGCTGGCCCTGGTGGTCGGCCTGGTGGTAGCCAACGTGGTGCAGCCCGGTGCGGGCATGAACATCAATGTGGCCGACCTGGACCAGGCCGCCGTCAAGGGCTATGTGGCCAAGTCGCACGAGATGACGCTCACGGGCTTTGCGCTCGACATCATCCCCAAGACGCTGGTGAGCCCGTTTGTGGGCGACAACATCCTGCAGGTGCTGCTGGTGGCCGTGCTGTTCGGCATTGGCCTGGCCATGGTGGGTGAGGCAGGCCGCCCGGTGCTGAACTTTCTGGATGCGCTGACGACGCCCGTGTTCAAGGTGGTGGGCATCGTGATGAAGGCCGCGCCACTGGGTGCGTTTGGCGCCATGGCGTTCACCATTGGCAAGTTTGGCCTGGGCTCGCTGGTCAACCTGGCCTGGCTGGTGGGCTCGTTCTACATCACCTCGCTGCTCTTTGTGGTGGTGATCCTGGGCTCTGTGGCGCGCCTGTGTGGCTTCTCGGTGTTCAAACTGTGCCGCTACCTCAAGGCCGAGCTGATGCTGGTGCTGGGCACCTCGTCGTCCGAATCCGCCTTGCCCTCGCTGATGGAAAAGATGGAAAAGGCCGGTTGCAGCAAGTCGGTGGTGGGCCTGGTGGTGCCCACGGGCTACTCCTTCAACCTGGACGGCACCAACATCTACATGACGCTGGCCGCGCTGTTCATCGCCCAGGCCACCAACACCGAACTGACGCTGGGTCACCAGGTGGCGCTGCTGCTCGTCGCCATGCTGTCGTCCAAGGGCGCAGCGGGCGTGACGGGCGCGGGCTTCATCACCCTGGCCGCCACGCTGGCCGTGGTGCCTGAAGTGCCGGTAGCCGGCATGGCGCTGATCCTGGGTGTGGACCGCTTCATGAGCGAATGCCGCTCGCTGACCAACTTCATCGGCAACGCAGTCGCCACCGTGGTGGTGTCGCGCTGGGAAAACGCTTTGGACACTGAGCGTCTGGACGCCGCACTCAACGGCCACCCGCTGCCCGCTGCTGTGCCGGCTGCCGCTGCCTCGGTGGCGCCTGCGGATGTGCCGGTGGGCGCGGTGGCCCGCACGGTGGCCTGATCCGCCGGTTAGGCAGGATTTCGCTCGGTACGGCGCAGGCCCCATGGCGTGCGCCGTTTTTCTTTTGGCAGGCGCACCTTGGGCCACCATGGACAATGGCGGCTGATCTTCCCTGATTGCCTGTCGGAATCACGACGCGCAACCAAGTCCCAAGGAAACTGACCATGACCCTCGAAGCCGTTCTGGCCGCCCTGCACCTTCTGGCCATCCTGACCTTTGTGGTCTTCTTGTCGAGCCAGGCGGCGCTGTGCCGCATCGAATGGCTCAACGCCGCCGTGGTTGAGCGCCTGGCCCGGCTGGATGTGATCTATGGCGTGGCGGGGGCGGTGATGATCGGCAGTGGCCTGGCGCGGGTGATCTGGGGGGTGAAAGGGGCCTCGTGGTACCTGTCGCAGCCCTTGTTCCATATCAAGATCACGATCGTGCTGGCCATGGTCCTGCTGTCGTTTGTGCCCTCGGCTGCGTTTCGCCGTTGGCGCCAGAACCTGCACAGCACGGGGGCCTTGCCGCCCGCGCACGAGGTGGCCAAGGTGCGCCGCCTGGTGATGATCCAGTCGCATGTGCTGCCCGTGGTGGCGGTGATTGCGGTGTTCTGGGCGCGCGGCTGGTAAGCCCGGGCGTCCAAAAAGTAAAAGCCCGCAGGCCGGTGGTCTGCGGGCTTTTTTACTTCTGCGCCCCTGTGTCGGGGCGCAAGGTGTGTGGCCGCTTTACTTCTTCAGGCATTCGCTCATGAAGGCCTTGCGCTCATCGCCCTTGAGGGTCTTGGCCGTGGCGTCGGCGTTGCAGGTCTTCATCTTGTCTTGCTGCGTGGCGGGCTTGTTGCTCAGGCAGGTTTTCATGAAGGCCTTACGCTCGTCGCCCTTCATGTCGCCCGCTTCCTTGTTGCAGGTGGCCATTTTGGATTGCTGCTTGGTAGGTTCTGCCGCCGGTGCGGCAGAGGCCGCAGTGGCAGCAGGAGCGGCGGCGGCCGCTTTGGCGGGGGTGTCGGCAGCGTGCGCAGCGCCGAACGAAAGGACCAGGCTCAGGGCAGACAGGGTGAGAAGCTTCTTCATGGGGGCTCCGTTGGTAGATGGCATCAGACGCAACCTGCGTCGGATTGCCCGATTACAACGTACCGGAAGCGCGCGCGGCTGACTCGCCGATACGGGTGGAAAGAATTCCTGACAATCTGTTGCGCCCTGGCTGCGCGCGACATGGGGCAGGGGTAGGCGGGGTGCTGGGCAAGTGCGCCATGTACCTGCCCGCCGGGGCAGGTGCGGCCCGGCCCGTAAAATCCCCCGATGCTTTCTGTCAAACACGATCTGCTGGCCGCGCTTGCGGCCGAGCTGGACATCCTCTCCCCCGGTGCTGGCGCCAAGGCGGCCTTTGAATCCCCCAAGGTGGCCGCGCATGGCGACTTTGCCTGCACAGCGGCCATGCAGCTGGCCAAGCCGCTCAAGCTCAATCCGCGCGCTCTGGGCGAACAGCTCAAGGCGGCCCTGGAGGCCACGCCTGCATTCACCCGCTGGGTCGATGCCATCGAGATTGCCGGGCCCGGTTTTCTGAACATCCGCCTCAAGCCTGCTGCCAAGCAAGAGGTGGTGCGCGAGGTGCTGACTGCGGGTGAGCGCTTTGGCTACCAGGCCAGCAACGGCCAGCAGGTGCTGGTCGAGTTCGTCTCGGCCAACCCCACGGGCCCGCTGCACGTGGGCCACGGCCGCCAGGCCGCGCTGGGCGATGCCATCTGCAACCTGTTCAGCACCCAGGGCTGGAAGGTGCACCGCGAGTTCTATTACAACGACGCGGGTGTGCAGATCGACACGCTGACCAAGAGCACGCAGCTGCGCGCCAAGGGCTTCAAGCCCGGCGACGACTGCTGGCCCACCGACAGCGAGAACCCGCTGGCGAAGAACTTCTACAACGGCGACTACATCGCCGACATTGCCGAGGCCTTCAAGGCCAAGGCCACCGTGAAGGCCGATGACCGTGAGTTCACGGCCAATGGCGATGTGGAGGACTACGACAACATCCGCCAATTTGCCGTGGCCTACCTGCGCAACGAGCAGGATAAAGACTTGCAGGCCTTCAACCTCCAGTTCGACGAGTACTACCTGGAGTCCAGCCTGTACACCAGCGGCCGCGTCGAGGCCACGGTGAACAAGCTGGTCGCCAACGGCAAGACCTATGAGCAGGACGGCGCGCTGTGGCTCAAGTCCACCGACTACGGCGACGACAAGGACCGCGTGATGCGCAAGCAGGATGGCACCTACACCTACTTTGTGCCTGATGTGGCGTACCACATCGCCAAGTGGGAGCGCGGCTTCACCAAGGTCGTCAACATCCAGGGCACGGACCACCACGGCACCATCGCCCGCGTGCGCGCCGGGCTGCAGGCGGCCGACGTCGGCATTCCGCAGGGCTACCCCGACTATGTGCTGCACACCATGGTGCGCGTGGTCAAGGGCGGCGAAGAGGTCAAGATCAGCAAACGCGCGGGCAGCTACGTCACGCTGCGTGACCTGATCGAGTGGACCAGCAAGGATGCGGTGCGCTTCTTCCTGCTCAGCCGCAAGCCCGACACCGAGTACACCTTCGACGTGGACCTGGCCGTGGCCCAGAACAACGACAACCCGGTGTACTACGTGCAGTACGCCCACGCGCGCATCCAGTCGGTGCTGCGGGCGTGGCAAGAGGCGGGTGGGGGTGATGTGGCTGCGCTTAAGGACGTGGACCTGTCGGCGCTGGAAGGCCCGCAGGCCCAGGCGCTGATGCTGCAGCTGGCCAAATACCCCGAGATGCTGACCGCTGCCGCCGACGGCGAGGCCCCCCACGACGTGACCTTCTACCTGCGTGACCTGGCTGCCAGCTACCACAGCTATTACGATGCCGAGCGCATCCTGGTGGACGATGAAGTGGTGAAGAAAGCGCGCCTGGCGCTGGTCGCTGCCACCGCCCAGGTATTGCACAATGGCCTGGCCGTGCTGGGCGTGTCAGCTCCAGCCAGAATGTAAGCAGTTACTACCAATATGAAAAAGCAACAGACGGGCGGGACCATTGTCGGCTTTATCGTCGGCGTCATCGTGGGCCTGGGCGCCGCGCTGGCGGTGGCCGTGTATGTGACCAAGGTGCCGGTGCCTTTTCTGAACAAGGGCGGCGGGCGCACGGCCGACATGGATGCCGCCGAGTCGCAGAAGAACAAGAACTGGGACCCGAACTCGCCGTTGTATGGCAAGAACCCGGCCCGGCCTGCCACACCCGCCGTGGCGGCTGCGGCGTCTGCGCCCGCTTCGGCCACCACGCCCGCATCGCCCGCACCCGAGGTGCGGGCTGCGGCATCTGCCCCCAAGCCCGGCGCCAGCAAGCCCGAGGCCGCCAAGGCCGAATCCAAGCCAGGTGCCGACCCGCTGGGTGACCTGGCCGTGGCCAAGGCCGCCGCCAAGGGCAATGTGGACCCGTTCGACTACTTTGTGCAGGCCGGGGCCTTCCGTACCCAGGCCGATGCCGATGCCCAGCGCGCCAAGCTGGCCATGATGGGCTGGGAAGCCCGCGTGAGCGAGCGTGAACAAAATGGCCGGGCGGTGTTCCGCGTGCGGGTGGGCCCGTTCACCAAGCGCGACGATGCCGAGCAGCTCAAGGAGAAGCTCGATGGCGCCGGGCTGGAATCGGCGCTGGTGCGCGTGCAGCGCTGATGCGTCAGACTTCGGGCGCTGAACTTTTTGCGGGGGCATGGCTCCCATCCCCCAGACCTGAACTAGGAGAGTCTTTGCCATGAAACGCCGTGAGTTTTCTTTGTCCGCTGCCTCGGCAGTCGCCGCTTCCGCCCTGACGCTGCCCGTCGCCACCCCTGCGCTGGCCCAGGCCCGCCAGTTCAAGGAGGGCAAGGACTACAAGCGGCTGGACAAGCCCGTGACGCCCGATGCACCGGCCGGCAAGGTCGATGTGATCGAGTTCTTCTGGTACAGCTGCCCCCACTGCAATGTGTTCGAACCCACGCTTGACGCCTGGGTCAAGGCCGCGCCCAAGGATCTTTTCATCCGCCGCGTGCCCGTAGCCTTCAATGCCAGCTTCGTGCCCCAGCAAAAGCTGTTCTACACCCTGGAAGGCATGGGCAAGCTCGAAGCCCTGCACGCCAAGGTGTTCCGCGCGATCCATGTGGAAAAGGTCAAGCTCGCCAAGGACGACGAGATTTTTGCCTGGGTGGCCCAGCAGGGTGTAGATGCCGCCAAGTTCAAGGAAGTCTACGCATCGTTCACCGTCTCCAACCAGGTCCGCCGCGCCTCGCAACTGCAGGACGCTTATGGCGTGGAAGGCGTGCCCTCCATGGGCGTGGCGGGCAAGTTCTACACGGACGGCACCATGGCCGGCAACATGCAGAACGTGCTGCAGGTGGTGGAAGCGCTGGTCAAGCAAAAGTAAGCCCCGGGCCGCCCTGGGCGCAGGTTGCAACGCGCCAAAGGCCCTGGATGCCCGCGAAGAAAGCCCGCTGATGCGGGCTTTCTTCATGGAGGGCGCGTGGGGATGGCTACAATGAACTGCAAGATTCGTGCCCTATGAACCACCGCCTCCTTCCGACCCTCCTGCTCGCGGCCTTGGCCTGCCTTCATGGCGTGGCCCACGCTGAAAAAGCCGACCGCGCCAAGCCCATGAACATCGAGGCCGACGCGTTGCGCCACGATGAACTCAAGCAGACCAGCGTGTTCTCGGGGCGCGTGGTCATGACCAAAGGCACCATCGTGCTGCGCGGCGCGCGGCTGGATGTGCGCCAGGATGCCGATGGCTACCAGTTTGGCGTGGTCACGGCCGAAGCCGGCAAACGCGCCTTCTTCCGCCAGAAGCGCGACACCCTGCCCGGCGCCCCCGACGAGTACATCGAAGGCGAAAGCGAAGTCATCGAGTACGACGGCAAGGCCGACAACGTGCGTTTCATCACCCGCGCCGAGCTGCGCCGCTACCGGGGTGCCGCACTCAGCGATGAGATCACCGGTGCCGTGATCGTCTACAACAACCTCACCGACGTGTTCACCGTGGACGGCCAGCGTGCCCCCGCCGCCAATGCGGCGGGCGATGCCCCGGCCCCCGGCAACCGCGTGCGCGCGGTGCTGGCACCCAAGGATCCGCCCGCAGGTGCTGCGGCGCCGGAACCAGCAGCACCCGGCGCGGCACCCGTGCTGCGCCCCAGCAACAGCCTTGGTGGCGGCTCCAAGTGAGCGCGGTGCCCGTTCATCCCGGCCCTGACACCCAGGCCGGCAGCCGCCTGGAGGTGCAGCACCTGGCCAAGTCGTACGGCAGCCGCAAGGTCGTCAAGGACGTATCGCTGGTCGTGCAAAAAGGCGAGGTCGTGGGTCTGCTCGGCCCCAATGGTGCGGGCAAGACCACCTCGTTCTACATGATCGTGGGCCTGGTGCGCAGCGATGCAGGCGACATCCGCATCGACGGCCATTCGGTGGCCCACATGCCCATCCACCGCCGCTCGCGGCTGGGGCTGTCGTACCTGCCGCAGGAAGCCTCCATCTTCCGCAAGCTCACGGTCGAAGAAAACGTGCGCGCCGTGCTGGAGCTGCAGCGAGGCGACGACGGCCAGCCGCTCTCGCGTGAGGCCATCGAAGAGCGCCTGACGGCCTTGCTGGAAGAGCTGCGCGTGCAGCACCTGCGCGCCTCGCCCGCGATGGCCCTGTCCGGTGGCGAGCGCCGTCGGGTGGAGATCGCCCGCGCCCTGGCCACACAGCCGCGCTTCATCCTGCTGGACGAGCCCTTTGCAGGCATCGACCCCATCGCCGTGATCGAGATCCAGCGCATCATCGGTTTCCTCAAGGCGCGCGGCATTGGTGTGCTCATCACCGACCACAACGTGCGCGAAACCCTGGGCATCTGCGATCACGCCTTCATCATCAGCGATGGCCGCGTGCTGGCGCAGGGCACGCCGTCCGAGATCGTGGACAACGCCGAAGTGCGCCGGGTGTATCTGGGCGAACATTTCCGCATGTGATGAAGCCTGGCCTGTCGCTGCGCGTCTCGCAGCACCTTGCACTGACCCCCCAGCTCCAGCAGTCCATCCGGCTGCTGCAGCTGTCCACGCTCGAACTCTCGCAGGAAGTCGAGCAGATGCTCGACGAGAACCCGTTCCTCGAACGCACAGCCGAAGAGGCGCCGCGCGAGGAGTTTGGCCTGGAAACCGCCGACGCCCCCGCGCAAGCCGACGAATACAGCGCTGATGATGCTATATTTTCAGGAGCTACAAGCGCAAGCGCAGCGGGCGCAGAAGGCCCAAATGATGCCGAAACGCCAGGCCCTGGCGTCGACGAACCCGACTGGAGCGGCGACGGCACGGTCGAGATGGCGCCCAACGACGCCGAATGGGGCGGCGACGCCCCGGCCCGCACCCGCAACGATGCGGAAGGCGACGACGCTGATGCCACCGAACTGGCCCGCTCGCATGAATCGCTCACCGCTTTTTTGCACCGCCAGGCCCTGTCGCTGCGCCTGTCCGAGGTGGATTGCGCCGCGCTGCGCTTCCTGATCGAATCCCTGAACGACGACGGCTACCTCGAAGAGCCGCTCGAAGAACTCGCCACCGCCCTGGCCGGGCCGGATGACCTGGAGCAGATCGAAGAGCTGGTGCACCGCTTTACCGTGGCGCTGCGCCTGCTGCAAAGCCTGGAGCCCACGGGCGTGGGCGCGCGCAACCTGGCCGAATGCCTCACGCTGCAGCTCAAGGCGCTGGACGCCGACGAAGAGGCCGACCCCGACACCGTCAAGACGGCGCTCACTATCTGCCAGCAACCGCTGGAGATGCTGGCCCGCCGCGACATCCGCCGCCTGACGCAGCTCTGTGGCGACGGCGAAGAGCGCACCCGCGCCGCCATGGCACTGATCGCCCGTCTGGAGCCGCGCCCCGGCCGCAAGTTCGTCGATGTGGAGCGCAACATCATCGTGCCCGACGTGATCGTGCGCAAAGCCGGGCGTGCCAACGGGCGGGACGGCCAGCACAACTTCATCGTGCAGCTCAACCCCGACGTGATGCCCCGCCTGCGCGTGCACGACATCTACGCCGGCGCCCTGCGCGGCCACAAGGGCGGCGAAGGCCACCAGGGCATGCAGCAGCGGCTGCAGGAGGCGCGCTGGTTCATCAAGAACATCCAGCAGCGCTTTGACACCATCCTGCGCGTCTCGCGCGCCATCGTCGAGCGGCAGAAGAACTTCTTCACCCACGGCGAACTGGCCATGCGCCCGCTGGTGCTGCGCGACATCGCCGACGAACTGGGCCTGCACGAATCCACGATCAGCCGCGTGACCACGGCCAAATACATGGCCACGCCCATCGGCACCTACGAGCTGAAGTACTTCTTTGGCTCTGGCCTGGGCACCGAGACCGGTGGCAATGCGTCCAGCACCGCTGTGCGCGCACTGATCAAGCAGTTCGTGTCGGCAGAGAACCCCACCAAGCCGCTGTCGGACAGCCAGATCGCCGAGATGCTCAAGGAGCAGGGCATTGAATGCGCACGCCGCACCGTGGCGAAGTACCGCGAAGCGCTCAAGATTGCGCCGGCGAATCTGCGCAAGGCGCTATGAAGAAGCGACGCGCAGAGGCTGCTCGCGGCGCCAAGCGAAGGGGTTTTCTATTGTTGGCGTGCTGCAAAGGCTGAATCGTATGCTTGGGCGGTGAAGCCCGTAATCCGCTGTCTGGGAGCTATCAGCAAAGGCACACTTCTTCCGCCGATGTCGGCAAAGGCGGTTTTGCCTATCGGTGTGTCTACGTCCAGTTCTCGGTATGCAATGTTCTTTTGATTCAGATAGGTCTTGGCGGCTTTGCAATAGCCACACCAACTGGCCGTAAAAAGTACAACCCCACTCGGCGGGGCTGCAATGACAAGCGGTCCTCCAGGGTCGCCTGGTGCAGAAGCACGCTTGGCGGGCGCGGGCGAAGCGCCCGGCACCACGCTCACTGGCAGGTTCTCCAGCTTCATCGTCTTTTCCACGGCACCTGTCACCGGGGGCTTGTCGCTGTACACGACCTTGCCGTCCGCACCCACCGATTTGTAGAGTGTCTGGGCGCCTGCGCCCCAGGGCATGGCGGCCAGTGCGAGCACGGTCAGCAGGGTCCGATAAAAAGGGCGCATTAGGGGCTCCGGTAAAATCCGCTGCCCGAGAGCATACGAGACAAGGGGCATGGGGCCTGCAAGATCCTTGTGCCACCAACCCGCATTGCGATCCATGGCGCCTTGGCGTGGTGAGCCGTCCCGCCACCGGTGGCCCTGCAAGCACCCTGCGGCACACGCCGCGCACCACTCCCCGCGCGGGCTCGCGCTCTTCGCTTCCTTTTCTCCTACCCCTCTGTCCGCCACCATGGCCCGCATTGTTTTTGACCTCCCCCCGCACTTCGGCTTTGCCACCGAGCTGCAGATCTACATCAGCCACGTGAACCAGGGCGGGCACCTGGACAACGCGCAGCTGCTCACTCTGGTGTCAGAAGCGCGCGTGCGTTTCTTCCAGTCGCTGGGCTACCCCGAGGCCGACGTGGGCGGCTTGTCCATCGTGGTGGGCGACATCGTGGCGCAGTACAAGTCCGAGGGTTTCCATGGCGAGACCATGCGGGTGGAGATGGCGCCTTCGGACTTCAACCGCTACGGCTTCGATCTGGTGTTCTGCATGACCGAGAAGACCTCCGGCCGCGAAGTGGCGCGCGGCAAGATCGGCATCGTCTTCATTGGCAAGGCCGATCGCAAAGTGGCGCTGATCCCTGACTCCGTCCGCCAGCTGCTGCTGGCCCGTGCGGGGGCGCCCGGTTCCCCCGCCGTGCCCGAGCGCGTATCCTCCCCATCGACATGAACCAACTCCAACTTTTCCTCCCTTGCGCTGCGGGCGTCGAGGGCTTTCTGGCCGACGAGGTGCATGGCATCACCGGCCTCACGGGGCAAGACCTGCTGGTGGGCCGGGGCGGCGTGCTGCTGCGCGCCTCGTGGCGCCAGGCCATGCAGCTCAACCTGCACAGCCGCCTGGCCCAGCGCGTGCTGGTGCAGCTGGCGCACCGCCCGTATCGATCTGAAAACGACCTCTACAACATGGCCAGCGATGTGGCCTGGGAGATCTGGTTCACCACGCGCCAGACCTTCAAGGTCGAAGTGACGGCCCAGCACAGCCCGCTGCAGAGCCTGAACTTTGCGGGCCTCAAGGTGAAAGACGCGGTGGCCGACCGCTTCCGCCACAAGAGCGGCGTGCGGCCCGATGTGAACACCCAGTGGCCCGATGTGCGCATCCACCTGCACCTGACCACCGACGAAGCCACGCTCTACATCGACACCAGCGGCGAGCCGCTGTTCAAGCGCGGCTGGCGCGAGGACAAGGGCGATGCGCCCCTGAAGGAAACCCTGGCCGCCGCCATGATCGCCGCCAGTGGCTGGGACCCGCATGGCGACAACCCCCTGCCCCTGTACGACCCCTGCTGCGGCAGCGGCACCATCGTGGTCGAGGCCGCGCAGATCGCGTGCCGCATCCCCGCAGGCATGTTGCGGCGCTTTGCGTTCGAGAAACTGCTGCCGTTCCAGGCGCATGTCTGGACTGCTATCAAAAACGAAGCTGAAAGCGCAATACAGACCAGCGCAGTGCCAATTTTTGGCAGTGATGTGGCCTTCCGCATGGTCGATTTTGCGCAGCGCAACGCCGAGCGCGCAGGCGTGGCCCAGGCCGTGCAGCTGCGCGGCGGCGACGCCCTGCAGCGCATGCCACCCTGCGAGCAACCCGGTGTGATGCTGCTGAACCCGCCCTACGGCGAGCGCATTGCCGCCGCAGGCAGCGCAGGCCGCAACGCCAGCGAGCGCGCCGCCGACCGCGCCCAGGGCCTGGCCGTGGGTCGCGAAGAAGCGCAGACCGAAGACGGTGGCGAGTTCTTCAGCCAGCTGGCCACGCACTGGAAGAAGAACTACAGCGGCTGGACCGCCTGGATGCTCACGCCCGACCTGAAACTGCCCGGCAAGATGCGCCTGAAGGAATCGCGCCGCGTGCCCATGTGGAACGGCCCCATCGAATGCCGCATGTTCCGCTTCGACATGATCAAGGGCGCCGTGCGCGACCGGGCCGCCAAGCCTGCCCCCGACGGCGGCCCACGCCATGAAGGTTGAACTGCGCCTGCCCGCCGAGGCGCCAGCGAACGAGCCCGCGCGCCCCGTGGTGGTGGACACCAATGTGGCGCTGGACCTGCTGATCTTCAGCGACCCGCGCACTGCGCCGCTGCGCACGCTGCTGGCCCAGGGGCGCCTGGCCTGGATCGCCACGCAGGTCATGCGCGACGAACTGGAGCGCGTGCTGGCCTACCCGCACATCGCCGAGCGCATGGGCTATTACCGCGTGGGTGCCGCGCAAGTGCTGGCCGCGTTTGATGCGCAGGTGCGGCTGGTGGACATCGCACCCAAGGTGGCCTACGTGTGCAAGGACGCGGACGACCAGAAGTTCATCGACCTGGCGGCGGCGCACCGGGCCATCTTGCTGAGCAAGGACAAGGCGGTGATCTGCATGCGCAAGCGGTTGGCGAACCTGGGGGCGGATGTGGCGACTGCGCTGGTGCTGGAAGCGGCGCCCGCCGCTGCGATGGCCTGATCACGCATTGATCAGTTTCTGCTGCAAGGATCTGTATGGGACCGTTGGGTTTTCTTGTCCTCTCAGGCTTCTTCGCCTATCTCGCTTTCGATGCGCATCAGTTCAACCAAACATCCGCTCATAAGGTCTGGGCAGTGCCGCCTTCTTCCGGTCGGGCGGTGGGTGTGGATCCTTTGTCGCGCGCCGAGCAGGAGGGCGCGCAATCGAACGAAATCACTGCAGTTGGGGGCATTCCCGGCCTCCACTGGGTCTTTGTGATGCTCTCGGTGGGCTGCTTGGGGATTGCTGCCTGGCTGTGGCTCGCGTAGGACTTCGGCAGGCCTCTAGGCCCAGTGGGCCAGCGACATCGAGGGATCAAGCCGTCAGGGACTTCTTCAGATACACCAGCTGAAATCCCTGGATGTAGTTGTCGATGTGCCCAAACTCTTCATAGCCCTGCTTGATGTAAAAACCCCGGGCCTGCCATTCAAAAGTGCTCAGCGTCACGCTGTGGGCGCCCAGGTCGCGGGCTTTCTGCTCTGCAGTGACAAGCAGCTTGCGGCCCACTCCCTGCTGCCGGGCGGCCTCGTCCACAAACAGCAGTTCCACCGTCAGCCACTGCAAAAACACGAACCCGCGCAGCCCGCCGACCAGTTCGCCTTGCGCGTCGCGCGCGCTCACCCACACGGGCTGTGACTGGCCGTACTCGCCCACAAAACCGTAGTTGAACTGCCGCATCCGGCGGCCCAGTACGCCGGAGTGGACTTCTTCTGCAGTGGGGGTGTAAATCTCAAAGTCGGGCATCGCGAAAAGCTCTGTCAGGCCAGCAAGTCATACGCAGCCCGCACCCGCTGCAGGTCCCGCCCCAATTTACGATTGGTGGGCAGATGTCGCATCCACCCCATCCGCCGCACGCTGGTCGCCAGCACCTCCCGCATCTCCAAGCTGCCCTGCGCCGCCCACGCCGCCCAGCGCTCGCGCCCCTCGGTCAGCGTGCCGCTGGCATGCAGGTAAATCGCGGTGGAATGCGCGTAACACAGCGCATCGCGCACATGGCACACCGCCAGCGGCAGCACGGCGGCGGGGTCGTCCTCAAAGTCGATGCAGGCCACTTCGCCATCGGGGCAGCGCACCAGGTTGCGCGCGAAGGCCTGGCTCAGGCAGGTGCCCTGGTGGTGCACCTGGGCCAAGGTGTCCAGCCCTTGCTGCCACAGCGCCAGCACGGCGGCCGTGTCGCCCGCCTGCACGGCGTGGTCGATCTCGTTGCCCAGCGAATGGGTTTCCTCGCCCACGTTGCCCAGGTGGCGCATGGCAAAACCATTCGGCAACGCGGCCAGCACCACGGGCACGCGAATGCCGCGCGCGGCCAGGTCGCGCAGGCGTTGCACTTCGGTGGCAATGGCCGTGGGGCCGCCGGGGTTGGGCACGGGGCGCAGGGCGTCCAGCCGCAGCAGGGCGGCCAGCACAGCCATGGCGCGGTAGCGGCCCGTGCCGTGGGGGGCTCCCGCGCGCTTGATCCAGATCTGTTCGTTGCCCAGTACATGGGCCATCACGTTGTGCGGCTGGGTGGCCAGCTGCTGCTGCAAAAAGGCGGCGTAGTCCGGGGCGGTGGTGTGGGTGGGGGCGGATGCGTCCATCGTCCAATTCATACAGCAGCGTCTCCCGCCACCGCCGCTGCGGTGCCTACGGCGGCGGCGTGCACCAGCTCGACATGGTGGGGGATGGAGGGTTCCAGCGCAGGCTCGCTGGCCTGAAAACTGTGGGCATTGGCCAGCGGCCAGTACAGGCGGAACACGTTGTGCTGCGCATCGAGCGGGCCCAGCAGCGCGCCGGGCAACATGCGGGTGATGAGGTTGGACAGCAGGCGCACCTCGGTGTCGGTGATGCGGCGCACGATGTGGTGGGCCGTGATGTCCTTGGGGTGGTGCAGCCCGGCGGCCTGCACCAGCTCCTGCAGCGCGTGCAGGGTGCTGCGGTGGAACTGCGCCACGCGCGTGGCCTTGTCGGGCACCACCAGGGCCTGCTGGCGCAGCGGGTCTTGTGTGGTCACGCCGGTGGGGCAGTGGCCGGTGTGGCAGCTCTGCGCCTGGATGCAGCCCAGCGCCATCATGAAGCCGCGCCCCGCGTTGCACCAGTCGGCACCCAGCGCCATCATGCGCGCGATGTCGAAGGCGCTGATGACCTTGCCCGCGCAGCCAATGCGCACGCGGTCGCGCAGGTTCACGCCCACCAGGGTGTTGTGTACCAAGAGCAGGCCCTCTTGCAGCGGCGCGCCCACATGGTCGCTGAACTCCACGGGCGCTGCGCCCGTGCCGCCTTCGGCGCCATCGACCACGATGAAGTCGGGCGTGATGCCGGTGACCAGCATGGCCTTGACGATGGCAAACCACTCCCACGGGTGGCCCAGGCAGAACTTGAAGCCCGTGGGCTTGCCGCCCGAAAGCGTGCGCAGCCTGGCGATGAACTGCATCATCTCGACCGGCGTGCGAAACGCGCTGTGGCTGGCGGGCGAAATGCAGGCTTCGCCTTCCTTCACGCCGCGCGCGGCCGCAATCTCGGCCGTCACCTTGGCGCCGGGCAGCACGCCGCCGTGGCCGGGCTTGGCGCCCTGGCTGAGCTTCAGCTCGATCATCTTGACCTGCGGGTCGGTGGCATTGGCCGCAAAACGCTCTTCGCTGAACGAGCCATCGGGGTTGCGGCAGCCAAAGTAGCCCGAGCCGATCTCCCAGATCAGGTCGCCGCCGTGCACGCGGTGGTGCTGGCTGATGCTTCCCTCGCCCGTGTCGTGCGCAAAGCCGCCTTTTTGGGCCCCCTGGTTGAGCGCCAGGATGGCGTTGGCCGACAGCGCACCAAAGCTCATGGCCGAGATGTTGAACACACTCGCGTGGTAGGGCTGGGTGCAGGGCGATACCGATGGCGACGGCGCATCGGGGCTGCCACCGATCCACACGCGGAAGTCGTGCGATGGCAACTGCGTGGGCGCGAGCGAGTGGTTCACCCATTCATACCCATGCGCGCCCACGTCCAGGTGCGTGCCGAAGGGGCGGTTGTCCGGGTCGCCCTTGGCGCGCTGGTAGACCAGCGAGCGCTGCGCACGCGAGAACGGCGCGGCCTCGCTGTCGCTTTCGATGAAGTATTGGCGCACCTCGGGCCGCACATATTCGAGCATGAAGCGGATATGGCCGATGACCGGGTAGTTGCGCAGGATGGCGTGGCGCGTCTGCTGCAGGTCGTACACGCCCAGTGCCACCAGCGCCGCAAACACCAGCACCACGGGCAGCCCCACGCCAAAGGCCACCAGCGCAAACAGCGACAGCAGCAGCCCGAACACGCACAGCGCAAAGGCCGTGTAGCGCACCGGGTAGAGGGAGTTGAGCTGGTGGATCATGGGGCGTCCTGGTTGGGGTCGGTGGCGCGAGCGGAGGGCGCAGGGGCTACACTGGCCGCCTTTTTGTGGGGTTGCCGGATGGCGCTCGGCGCATTTTTTCTGCCCCGCCACCACCCCTGGCTGCCGTGGCCCGCGCCACGGCACAAGGCCTGCGCATCATAAAAGTAAAACATTGTTTTGCCGCCCCCGCTTTCTCCCTTGACGACCGGAGTCCTCCCATGACCGAACCCACATCGCCCACCCCCGCCACCGACGATCTCGACCCCACCACCGCCCCGGCCGCTGCGCTCGGCCCGGATGAGCTTGAGGAGATGGACAACATCCTCGACGACCTGCGCGCGCGCGGCGAGGAAATCCCGCAGTGGGAGTTCTGCGACGGCTTCATGACCGCGCTGATCTGCAGCCGCCGCCCCATCGCCCCGGCCGAATACCTGCCCATGCTGCTGGGCGACGGCGCCGAGCTGGATGTGGCCGAAGGCGACCCCCTGCCGCAGTTGCCCGCGTTTGCCGACGCCGCCCAGCAAGCCCGCTTCATGGACCTGTGGATGCGCCGCTGGAACGAGATCGTGGCCCAGCTCGACACCGACGTGAAGACGCTGGACGACGACCGCACCTTCCAGCCCGAAGCCATGGACATGCGCGGCGCCGTGGCCAGCCTGACCGACGAGCAGCGTGCCGAGATGGGCGACGACCAGGAGGTCCCGTCCTTTGGCCAGGTGTGGGCGCTGGGCTTCATGTTTGCGGTGGAAAACTGGCCCGAAGACTGGGCCGCCCCGCGCGACAAGGAAGCCGCCAAGTGGCTGGACGATGCGCTGGAGCGCATCGTGGCCCTGACCGAAGACGACACCGGCAAGCCCGAAGTCTGCATGTACGACGAAGACGGCCCGCCCAGCACCAGCCAGGCGCGCGTGGAAGCCTTCGGCGAAGCCATCTGGGCCGTGTACGACCTGCGCCAGCTGTGGAAGAGCATGGGCCCGCGCGTGGAGACGGTGCGCAAGGCCCCCGAGCCCGGCCGCAATGACCCTTGCCACTGTGGCAGCGGCAAGAAGTACAAGAAGTGCCACGGGGCGTGAGCCCTTCAAAGTGGTTTGCTATAAATTAAATAGCTATACTCGCTTGGTGGGCGCGCGGTAAGGCCTGATTTTGTTCATGTCTGGCCCTGCCGCAACAGGCCGGGCCGAGCGCCCGTATCGGCGGGCCCGGGCGCAGGCCGTCCGGCCCTTTAGCCGCCCTGCGCCAAGAACTTCTTCAAGTTCCCCGCCGCCGTGCTGCGCACCTTGCGCTTGAGCGAGGGCGACCAGCCCAGCAACACACCCGGCAGGCCCAGCGCCTGGCGGGACCAGCGCCAGAAGTTGAAGCGGTCGCGGTGCGTGGCAATCAGCCCGTCGGGCGTGAAGGTGAACGTGCCGTCGATGATGTTGTGCACTTGGCGCCCGGTGGCACTGAACAGGTAGTGCGCCTCCCAGTGCGCCTTGCCACCGTTGGCATCGGCGTCGATGCCGCTGAACTCCAGCTTCCAGTGCTCGGCGGCGCCGGGCTTCTTCGTTGCGGTGCACAGCATGCGCCACATGCCGCCCACTTCGTCCCGGCCCTTGAGCGAAAACGCCTCGTCGTCAAACGTGGCATTGGGGGCGTAGCAGGCCGCCATGGTGGCGTGGTCAAGCTGGGCGAAGGCGGTGTAGAAGCGCTGCAGGGTCTGTGCGTTCGGGTGCATGGGGTCTCCTCCTCGGGGCGCCCATGCTACACCGGGGTGGTGGGGCATGGGTGCCGCTTGGGCGACCTCGGCGGCGCGCCCGGCACCGCCCTCATTCAGCGCATAAAGCCGCGCAGCGCATCGGCCGTTTCACCAGGCAACTGCTCCGGGATGAAATGCCCCGCAGGCACGGCCTGCCCGCTCACCACGCCCGCGCACTGCGCCTGCCACAGCGCCAGCGGGTCAAACAGCCGGTGCACGACACCGTGTGCGCCCCAGATCACCAGGGTGTCGCAGGCGATCTTGTCGCCGCGCGCGCGGCTTTCGCGGTCGTGGTCCAGGTCGATGCCGGCACTGGCGCGGTAGTCCTCGCAGGCGGTGTGGATGGCCTCGGGTGTGCAGAAACAGCGTTCGTAGTCGGCCAGGGCCGGGGGCTCGATGTGGGCCAGGCCTGCGCTGCCCCAGCCGCCCAGTTTGGCGTGCAGGTAGGCGAGCGCGTTGCCGCCGATCATGGTCTCGGGCAGCGGCGCGGGCTGGATCAGGTGGAACCAGTGGTAGTAAGCGCGCGCAAAGTCCATGTCGGTACGGGCGTACATGTCGAGCGTGGGGGCGATGTCGATCACGCACAACCGCTTCACGCGCGCGGCGTGGTCCAGCGCCAGGCGGTGCGCCACGCGGCCACCCCGGTCGTGGCCGCAGAGGTAGAAGCTGTCGTGGCCCAGCGCGGTCATGACCTCGGCCATGTCCTGTGCCATGGCGCGTTTGCTGTAGTTGCCGTGGTCGGGCAGGCCGGGCGCGTGGGACGAGTCGCCATAGCCGCGCAGGTCCGGCATCACGAGAAAGTAGTCGCGCGCCAACTGCTGCGCCACGCGGTGCCACAGCGCGTGGGTTTGCGGAAAGCCATGCAGCAGGAGCAGCGGCGGTGCGCCCACGGTGCCGCCGGTCCGCACAAAAATCTCGGCGCCCGTGGTTGCGAGGCGGTGGGGGGTGAAGCCTTCAAACCAGGGAGATGCAGTCGTCATGCGATGAGGAGGTGAGGGAGAGGTGGGCCGGATGGAGTGTCGCGCCGCGTTGGCGCCTCCGCCGGGCTCATCCCGTTTCCAAATCATTCGTGTCTAGGCGCGAAGCCGCAGACAGTGCTGTAGCACGGCAAGGCGAAGCAACAACGACACGGATGATTTGGAGACGGAATCAGGCGAGCAGGTGGCCGAGCAGCCGCTGCAGCGCATAGCGCAGCGTGGCCGCGCGGATGGCGGCGCGGTCGCCTGGGAAGTGCTGCATCTCGCTGTGGGTTTCGCCGCCCACGCACCAGGCAAACCACACGGTGCCCACGGGCTTGGCGTCGCTGCCGCCTGTGGGGCCTGCCACGCCGGTCACGGCCAGGCTGACATGGGCCTGGGAGTGGGTCAGCGCTCCGTCGGCCATGGCGCGGGCCACGGCCTCGCTCACGGCGCCCTCCTGCTCGATGAGCGCGGCGGGCACGCCCAGCATCTCGGTCTTGGCGGCGTTGGAGTAGGTGACAAAGCCGCGCTCAAACCAGTCGCTCGCGCCCGCGAGGTCGGTGCAGGCCGCCGCGATCATGCCGCCCGTGCAGCTTTCGGCGGTGGCCAGCAGGTGCCGGTGTTTGATCAGCTCCAGAGAAATCTGGGTCAAATTGGCCTCTAGCGCGGATGTATCAAGCGCTAGTAGCTCTGCATTTGATAGCGTTACGGTTGTCATCAAAACCTCCACACTGCAATGACCAGCAGGGTACAGAAGGCTGCCACAAAGTCGTCCCACAAGATACCCCAGCCGCCGCGCCAGCCAAAGCCCTTGAACAGGCTGTCGGCCCAGCCCACGGGGCCGGGCTTGGCGGCGTCAAAAAAGCGGAACAGCGCAAAGGCCACAAACTGCCCCCAGAACCCCATGGGCATGGCCAGCCACAGCACCAGCCAGAAGGCCACCACCTCGTCCCACACGATGCTGCCCGGATCGGCCACGGCCATGTGGCGCGCCGTGGTGGCGCAGGCCCACCAGCCCACCACGGTGCTGGCGGCAATCAGCCAGCCCATGTGTTGCGGCGACAGCCACTGCTGCAGCACCAGGTAGGCCAGCCAGGCCCACAGCGTGCCCACGGTGCCGGGCGCTTTGCGCGACAGCCCGGCGCCAAAGCCCAGTGCGATGAAGTGGGCCGGGTGGCCCAGCAGGAAGGCCACGGTGGGGCGGCGGGGGGCAGATGGGGCGTCTGAAGGCGAAAGTGGAGTCATGTCAGTGGTCGGCTGCGCCGCAGTCTATGCAACTGGCGCATGCAAGGCGAGTGCACCCATGGAACTGGCTCTGCCAGGCCACGGGGTGCGTCCCTCTCCCGCGCAGCGAGAGAGGGGTGAAGGCGCGAAGCGCCTCAGGGGGTGTTTCATCTTCTTTCCAGCAGCTCGATGTCCTTGGGGTAGCGGACGGTGTGCTCTGCACTGAACTGCGCCGTGGCCCCTGCGGCCACAGGCTGCTGCCAGGCAATGGTGCCCGCAGAGCGGTTCCAGGCCAGGTCGGTGGGCTGCGGCTGGTAGCGCGACTCCACCTCGATCTTCTCGTTGCGCGACACCGGCGCCGCATGCAGCACCTGCAGCGTGATGCCGGTCTTGTGGCGGTTTTCCACGCTGTAGGCGCGGCGTGTCTTGCGTTCCACGCGGGAGCCGACAAAACCGCTGCTGCCCGTCACGTCCTGCTCGGGCTCGGCCCGCACCGTTACCAGCTCATCGCGGCCAAATGACAGGCTGGTGCTGCCCGCCGGGGCGCCCGCGCTGGGCGCGCCAAAGTCGATGCGGCCATTGCCCACAAAAGCGCCGTCGCGGTACAGGCCTGCTGCGCCTGCCGGCCACACGCCGGGCGGCTGGGCAATCTGCGCGACCAGATAGGCCGCTTCTTCCATGGCCGGTGCCGTGCGCGTGAGCAATGTGGCGGGCGCCGTGTGGCTGCCCAGCGCCAGCGTCACCCGCTGGCCGCTCGATGGCACGGTGATGCGTTGGGGCACGGCGAACTCGGTGGCAAAACCTTTGTCGAGGGCGCTCACGTCAAACGTGGGCATGGCTTCCTCGGCGGCATTGCGGGACCGGGACAGCGGCGCCATGGCAGGCGCTGGCGCGGGCGCCATCGCCACGGCGGCTGCCTGTGCGCCCGCGCCTTGCGGCGGCGGCGCCACGTTCAGCCACCAGGGGCGCGGCAACTGGCCCTGGGTGGCGCGGCCCGGCTGGCCGGTGGAGAGTGTCAGCTGCACGCCGCTCCAGTCCTCGCCACTGTTCTGCGCCACCAGCGCCTGGCGCTCGATCAGCACCATGGCCTTGGTCGCGTCCAGCGTGGCGCGGTAGCTGGGTTGCCAGCCGGGGCCGCGCACCTGGTAGGACAGGCGCAACTCGGCCTCGCGCTCGGCGGCCAGGTTGATGGTGACCGACACCACCCGCGCGCGCTGGCTGGCCACGCGGTCGCGCTCGGCCACCAGGGGTTTGAGGGCCAGCTCCAGCGCCTCCTGCTTGCGCTGGAGCTGGTGCGCGCGCGCAAAGCTGTCCTGGCCCGACTTGCGCAGCACCTCGGCGGTGGCGGTGATCTGTGCAGGCGTTGGCGTGGCGGCACGGGGTGCGGTGTTGGCAGGCGCTGCCGCCTCCGGGCCCGCGCCGGCTTGGGCCACGCTGCGCAGATAGCCATCCACCAGCTGCAGGGCCGAGGCCTCGGCCTTCACCCCGGCGATCTGGTCCTCCAGCTCGCGGATGCGGCCGTCCAGCGGGCTCGCACAGCCCGCCGCCACATCGCGGTCTTCGGTGAGCACATTGAACTCGCCCACGCGCACGGCGGGGTCGGCATTGATCTGCAGGCTTTGCACATCGAGCGACGCGGGCAGGCAGGCCAGCGTGAGGCTGCGCGCGCCCGCAGCCACCTTGGCCACGCGCTCCACCGTGGCGCTGCCGGGGTAGACGGTGACGCGGGCGATGCGGGAGCTGTCCTGGGCGTGGACAGCGGGAGTGGCGCTGAACAGCAGCAGTGTTGCGAGAGTCGCGGGGAAGAACCGTATGGGAGAGGTGCAGTGGATCACGTAGCTCCTCGGCGCGTGAGGGATGGGGGCACCATGCTAGCAGCGATGCATACGGCGGGCGCGGCAGGTTTTGGGTCGCCAGCGGGTCATGCGATATTCGCCGCAGTGAACTTGACGCTACTGTTCGTGAAAGATGGAGGTGCCTTTGGCGATAGACACTGACCACAAAAGAAAAGAGCTGGAAATGCTTCCAGACTCTCCGAAGAAGTTGCAAGCGCTGGCGATGCTGGAGGACTCCAAACTTGCGGATCAGCGCTTGTACGACTCTTTGGACCAACTGGTCGAAAAGTTGGAACTCCTGCGGCCGACGCCACGAGAGCAGGTGCTTTACAGGCTCTTGCCCTGGCTGGCTGGAATGGCCGGAGTGTTCGCCCTTTATGTGGGGCTGGATGCCATCTGGAGCGGTGAGTACTGTTGGCGCAATCGTGGCGGCTCTACGGGTTGTGAGAGAGGCCTTCGTGCTCAACTGCAGGGGGCCAGCGTGGTGTGTGTTGGGCTCGCTTTGGTGGCGTTGCCAGTTCCATGGGGACGCTGGCGGCCCAAAGTCTTTTGGATTGTGGGAGCGGGGCTTGCTGTTTCGTTCATTGCCTACCTGGCTGAGCCCTTTTTTGATTGACGACAACCGTGTCCCTTGGGGGGCGGCCTGCTCGACTGGAACAGCGAGCCACTCTGGTCTTCTGAGCCCGGCTTTTTGTGTAGTGAGGCCGCCTCATTTCACCGGGTGAGCCGCCCTCTGGCTTTTCGCGCTCTTTCATCGTGAGCGGGCGGCCGCAGCCCTACTGCGTGTAGCGCGCGCCTACAACACCCCCGGCACCTCCGCCGCCAGAAAGTCATACACCGCGCGAATCCTGCGGCTGGTGCGGATCTCGCGGTGCACCGTGAGCCAGATGGGCAGCTCGGGCAGTGGCAGCTGCGGCAGCACGGCCACCACGTTGGCGTCGGTGCGGGCCATGTAGTGGCCCACAAACCCGATGCCCAGGCCTGCGCGCACCGCCTCCCAGTAGGCCATGAGGTCGTCGGTGCGAAACGCGAACTGCTCGCGCTCCACGGGGTAGCCCATGGCGGCAAAGCCTTGCACGATGTCCTCGTGCCGATCATTGCCCACCAGCTCGTGCTGCAGCAGGTCGGGCGGCTGCTGGGGCGTGCCCTTGCGGCGCAGGTAGTCGCGGTGGGCGTAGGCGCCCAGCGTCACGGCGCCAATGCGTTTGGCCACCAGGCTGGCCTGGTCGGGGCGCACCATGCGCAGGGCGATGTCGGCCTCGCGCCGCAGCAGGTTGGTGACTTGGTTGCTGGCCACCAGCTCCACCTGCACCTCGGGCAGCACCTGGCGCATGCGTGCCAGCACGGGGGGCAGCAGTACGCAGGCCACGGGCTGGCTGGCGGTGATACGTACCGTGCCGCTCACCTCCGCTTCGGCGCCCGACACGCTGCGCGCCAGCTGGTGCGCCCCGGCCTCCATGGCGCGGGCCGATTCGGCCAGCCGCAGCGCAGTGGCGGTGGGCAGCAGGCCGCGCCCCGTGCGCTCGAACAGCACCGCACCCAGCTGCGACTCCAGCTCGGCAATGTGGCGGCCGATGGTGGGCTGGCTGGCGTTGAGAACACGCGCCGCGCCCAGCAGGCTGCCCTGGTCCAGCGCGGCCAGGAAGGACTGCACCAGGCTCCAGTCAAAGGTGGTTTTCATAGCGATAGCGTGCCCGCAGCAGCAGGGTTTGAGGTATTCAAATCTGCATTGCAGGTATGAATGGTTAGGCAATTGTGTAACGGTGCGCGCGTTTCCACAATCACTCCATCCCTTCCGAACGGAGTGCCCCCATGACCTCTTTCCCCTTCCCCAACCCCGCGGCGCACAGCCCCCGCACCGTGCTGATCCTGGGTGCACGGGGCCGCCTGGGCCTGGCCGCCGCGCGTGCGTTTGCCCAGGCGGGCTGGCAGGTGCTGGCGCAGGTGCGGCCCGCTTCCCATGGCGCCGGTGGCACGGCCTTGCCCGCCATCCCCGGGGTGTGGTGGATGCCGGTGGCGGTCCATGAGACCGCCGCGCTGGCCGCCCAGGCCCAGGGGGCGCAGGTGGTGGTGCACGCGCTCAACCCGCCCTACACCGACCAGGCCTGGCGCACGCAGGCGCCTGCGCTGATGGAGGCCGCCATTGCTGTCACGCGCCAGCTGGGCGCCACGCTGATGCTGCCGGGCAACGTCTACAACTTTGGCGAAGCGATGCCCGCCGTGCTGCGCGAGGACACGCCCCAGGCAGCCACTGGCACCAAGGGCTGCCTGCGCGTGCAGCTGGAGCAGCGCCTGCACGCCGCCACGCAGGACGGCAGCCTGCGCGCCGTGGTGCTGCGTGCAGGCGACTTTTTTGGCAGCGGCGCGGGCGGCCTGCTTGACCAGGTCATCGCCAAGCGCCTGCCGCAGGGCCGCGTCACCCTGCCAGGCCCGGCCCACGTGGCCACGCCCTGGGCCTATCTACCCGACCTGGCCCGCACCTTTGTGCGCGTGGCCGAGCAACGCCAGCACCTTGCCGCGTTCGACACTTTGCACTTTGCGGGCCACCAGGCCACGGGCCAGCAATGGGTGCAGGCCCTGGCGGCGGTGGCGGCCACGCAGGGCTGGCTGCCGCCTGCGGGTGCGCTGCGTGTGAGCACCACGCCCTGGCCACTGCTGCAGCTGGCGGGGCTGCTGGTGCCCATGCTGCAGGCCGTTACTTCTATGCGCTACCTGTGGTGCACCCCGCACCGGCTGGACAACACCCGCCTCACCGCGCTGATTGGCGACGAGCCACACACCCCGTTCGACACCGCCGTGCGCCAGGCGCTGGCTGACCTGGGCTGGGCGCGTGCCGCATCTGCGCAGGTGGCCGCTGCCTGAGCTCTCCATCCACATCCCCTTACCTATACCCGGAGCACATCCATGAACCGACGCAACTTCATCCGCCTGGCCGGTGGTGGCACCATCGCCGCCGCCACCGTGGGCACGCTGGCCGCCTGCGGCGCGGTGGGCGCCCACTACCCCGCCGAAGCCGTGGAGGCCTGGCAAGGCCCCGTGGGCCACACCGAGGTGCGGCGCCGCGCCGTGGCCTATGCCATCACCGCGCCCAACCCGCACAACCTGCAGCCCTGGCTGGTGGACCTGCGCGAGGAGGGTGTCATCACCCTGCGCACCGACCGCGAGCGTGTGCTGCCCCAGACCGACCCGCTGGGCCGCCAGATCCTGATCGGCCATGGCGCCTTCCTGGAGCTGCTGGTGATGGCGCTCGCCCAGCAGGGCGTGGCCAGCCAGGTGCAGCTGTGGCCGCAGGGCGAGCTGCCCCCGGCGCTGAAGGACTGGGACGACCGCCCCGTGGCGCGCATCACCCTCCAACCCGGTGGCCAGCCCGACCCGCTGTTCGCCCAGGTGCTGCTGCGCCGCACACCCAAGACCGACTTTGACACCGCCCGCCCTGTGGCGCCCGAACAGCTGGCCCGCCTGCTGGCAAGCGCCCCCGCTTCCGCCCAGAGCCGGTTGCACATCGGCGGCACCGTGGCCGCTGACCAGCTGCCCGCATTGCGCACGCTGTGCTGGGAGTCCGCCCAGGTGGAGCTGCTCACGCCCCGCACCATGATGGAAAGCATCCACCTCACCCGCGTGGGCCCGGCGGAGATCCTGCAGCACCGCGATGGCATCTCCATCAACACCCCGTTTGTGCGCGCCGTGACCGCCTTGGGCATGTTCGACCGCACCCAGCCCCCGGCCGAAGGCAGCGCAGCCTACAAAAGTGCCATGGGCCGTTTTGAAGGCCACAGCCGTACGGCCATGGGGTTTGTGTGGATCACCGGCCCCAACACGCGCAGCGACCAGGTCCAGGCCGGGCGCGCCTATGTGCGCCTGCAGCTGCAGGCCACCGCGCTGGGCGTGGGCATGCACCCCATGAGCCAGGCCGTGCAGGAGTTTGCCGAGATGGCGCCGCACTACGAGCGTGTGCACCAGCTGGTGCTGGGCCAGCCCGCACCACGCACGCCACACGACGCCACGGTGCAGATGTTCTGCCGCATCGGCTACCCACGGACCGAGGCCCCCGCCACGCCGCGCAGGCCGCTGGCGAAGATGTTGTTGACCTGATAGGAGAGGCTGAGAGCCGTTCAAGACGGCGCGATCGAACGACTAGGGCAGCCGCTGGCGGCACAGGCTGACGAACTCCTGCGCGGCGCGCGACTGGGCTTGGCGTGGCTGGAAGGCCAGCAGTGCCCGAAAGTGGACCCCCCCGGTGGTGATGGGAATGCTGCGCAGGCCCAGGGGCGCATGTTCTGCGGCCACCAGCGGATTGGTGATGGCCAGGCCGGCGCCCGCCAGCACCAGGGCGCACTGCGTGGCGCTGTAGGGCGTTTCGATCACGAAGCGGGGTGTGATTCCGGCGTCGGAGAACGCCTGTTCCAGCCTGCGTTGCGCAGGGTCGGTGGCAGACAGGCCGATCAGCGGGGCATCGCGCAGGTCCGCCAGGTCCAGCACCGCCTTGCGGGCCAGGGGGTGGGTGGCGGGCAGGGCGCACACAGCAGGCAACTCGTAGAACGTGGAGGACACCAGGCCGCTGGTGTCCGCTTCGTCGCCGAGAAAGGCCAGGTCCACCGCGCCCTGGAACAGCGCTTCGCGCAGCACCTTGGAGCTGTCCACCATCAGCAGGCACCGCGTGCGGGGATAGCGCCGCTGGAACTCGGCCAGAACCCCCGGCATGATGCTTGCGGCCATCGCGTGCAGGCTGCCGATGCGCAGCACGGTGTCCTCATGCGACTGCAGCGCGACAATCTTGCGCTGCACGGCGCCCAGCCCTTCGTACACACGCTCGATTTCTTCCATCAGCGCATGGGCCTCGGGGGTGGGCACCAGGCGCCCTTTGGGCCGGTCGAAAAGCGTGAGCTGCGCGCGGCTTTCCAGTTGCTGCAGCAGCTGCGTGATGGCGGGCTGGCTCACGTGCAGTGCGGCCGCTGCGCGGTTGGCGGAGCCCAGTTGCATCACCGTGCGGAACACCTCGATCTGGCGGGTGCTCACTGCTTTGGCATCGTGCGCGGGCAGGCTCTTCATATAAGTTTTACTTAATTCAAATGGCTGCGGCATGGTACTGCGCCGCGCCTTGCCTGACTACGATGCAGGCATGAATTTCGATCATTCCTTCGGTGTGGAATCTTGGCGCACCCCGCCGTCCTCAGGGGGCAGAGTGGGCCAGAATGAGCGCCTCTTTGGCCTGCGCTGCATTGCCTGTGGCGCGCAGTACCCTGTGCAGGACATGCCGGCCGGATGCCCCGCGTGCGCAGCACGGGGCACGCCATCGAGCGTGGAGGCGGTCTACAGTGCGCTGCCGCGCAGGCTCGCTGCAAGCAGTTCTGGTTATAGATGGGGGGAATGGCTGCCGTACACCCACGGGGTGTCGCTGGGCGAGGGGAATACGCCGTGCCTGGGGCTGCCACGGCTGGCGCAGCGCCTGGGTATCCGGCAGCTCAGCGCCAAGAACGAGGGCATGAACCCCACGGGCTCGCACAAGGACCGCATGTCGGCCCAGGCCGTGACACGCGCCCTGGCGGTGGACGCCCACAAGGTGGTGCTCGCCTCCAGCGGCAACGCAGCGGTGTCTGCCGCTGCCTACTGCGCCGCAGCGGGCTTGCCTTGTGAGGTTGCCACCTACCGCGACATGCCCGCGCCTTTTGCCCGCGCGCTGGACCGGCTGGGCGCCCGCCGTGTGGCGTTTGACCACGGGCTGGACCGCTGGGCCCATGTGCGCAGGCAGGTAGAGGAAGAGGGCGCGTTTGCGCTCACCAACTTCAGCGTGCCGGCCGTGGGCAGCCCGGTTTTTGGGGTGGAAGGCTACCGCGCGGTGGCGCTGGAATGTATGGCCGAGGGCTGCGTGCCCGACCATGTGATCGTGCCCACGGCGCGCGGGGACCTGCTGTGGGGCATGTACAGCGCTTTGCGCGACCTGCTGGCCGCAGGCCTGATCGAACGCATGCCCCGCCTGTGGGCTGTGGAGCCCTTTGCGCGGCTGAGCCAGGTGCTGGCCGGTGCTCCGGCCCAGGCGGATTTCGGCGGTAGCACTGCACAGATCTCGATTGCGGGCAGCACCGTCACCTTGCAACAGCAGATCGCGGTGCAGCGGTCGGGTGGCGGCGCTGTGGTGGTGGGCGATGCCGATGCGGCGCGGGGTGTGGCCGAACTGGGCGCCCAGGGCCTGTGGGTGGAGCTGTGCGCAGGCGCCTGTGTGGGTGCCGCCGCGCAGTTGTGCCAGCACGGCCACATTGCCCCGCAAGACCATGTGCTGCTGCTGCTCACCGCCAAGGGCGACCGCGACGCCTGAGCCCTGTGGCGACACGCATTTCTCCACCAACCCTGTTCGTCTTTACCAAGGACTCCCGCCATGACCAATCTGCTTCGCCGTGCGCTGTTAGTCGCGTGCACCTGCCTTGTGGGCACCAGTGCCCTGGCTGCCTATCCCGACAAGCCGGTGCGGCTGATCGTGCCCTGGGCTCCGGGGGGCAGCACCGATGCCATCGCCCGTGCCATGGCACAGCGCATGGGCGAGTCGCTGGGGCAGAGCGTGGTGGTGGACAACCGCTCCGGCGCGTCCGGGCGCATTGGCACCGAAGCGGCCGCCAAGGCCGCACCCGACGGGTACACCATCGCCCTGGTCGAACTGCCCCATGCCATTGCCCCGGCCGTCACGGCCAAGCTGCCGTATGACCTGCTCAAGGACTTCACGCCCATCTCGCTGGTCGGAACCTCGCCGTTGCTTCTGTTCGTCAACGGCAGCAAATACAAGACGGGCGACATCAAGGGATTTTTGAAGGACGGGCGCACCAGCGCGGCCCCCATCACGCTGGCCCACAGCGGCAACGGCTCCATCAGCCACCTGTCCTCCGAATTGCTGGCGGGCGCCAGCGGGGTCAAGATCAACCCCATCCCCTACCGCGGTTCGGCCCCTGCGCTCACGGACGTGGCGGCAGAGCAGGTGGGCGGCCACTTTGCCACGCTGGCCAGCGGCAGCGCGCTTCTGGCGGCGGGCAAGATATCGGTGCTCATGACCACGGGCCCCGCGCGCCTGCCGGCCATGCCACAGGTGCCCACTGCGCGCGAGGCCGGCCTGGCGGGCATGCAGTTCAACCAGTGGTGGGCCCTGGTCGCGCCCGCCACCACGCCCATCGACGTGATCGAGCGGCTGCGCAAGGAAGCGATCGCCGCGCTGGAGCATCCCGCCACGCGCGAGCGGCTCACCGCGCTGGGCATTGACCTCAAGGGCTCCACGCGCGACGAGTTGCGAGCCTTCATGCGCGACGAGGTCCACCACTGGGGCGCGGTGGTGCGCAAGATCGGGCTGCAGCCGGAGTGATCCTCCGCCGCGCGGCCGGGCTCAGCGTGCCGGGGGAGGCACCAGGTACTCCCGCACCAGGGCCCGCGCGCGGTGCAGGCGGCTCTTGGCCGCCTCGCGCGTCACGCCCAGGCGTTCGCTCATCTCCTCAATGGTCAGCTCCTCGAAGTCGCGCAGCAGCAGCGCCTCGCGGTACAGCGGTGGCAGCGAGTCGATGGCCAGGGCCAGGTCGTGGCGCAGTTCGTGGTCGGGGCGGTGCGACCAGGCGAGGTTGTCCTCCACTTGCGCCAGCGGCTCGCCTTTGAGCCAGGCCAGCATGGGCCGCATGCACAGCCGCTGCACGATGCGCACCACCCAGCCGCCAAACGCCGCCACCTCGCGCAGCGCGCCCACGCGGCGGTAGACGATGATCATGGCCTCCTGCACCACGTCGTCCGTCGCGGTGGTGGCCGCGCAGTGGCGCAGGGCATAGCGGCGGATGTCGGGACGGGTCAGGCGCAGCAGCTGCTCCATCGCCACGGCATCACCGCTGCGCGCGGCGGGCAGCAGCTGGGCCACAGTGAGGGGTGGGGGCGTTGCTGTCATGGGGCGCCGCTCACTCGACAGGTTTGCGGCCCACCATGGCACAGGCGGGGCAGTAGCCAAAGGCGCCGCTCAGAATGCTGCCCACGCCCAAGGCGGCCAGCGCCAGGCCCAGGGGCGAGGCGGCCAGCCACCACAGGCCGGCGGCGATGAGGGCGACCCCGCCGACAACGCGCAGCAGGCTTTCGGGGCGGGTGATGTTCTTGCGGTACAGCATGGTGAAAAGCTCCTTGGTGGGGTGATGAAGGTGCCAGCACAGGGCGCCTTCCCCACCAAGAGCGACGGGTTTCGCAAAAGGATTCATGGTTCGCGAAAAAAAGTCGCTGCCCGTCACTGCTGCCCGTTAGCGGAAATGGTCGAACGAGGCGTAGCGGTGCTCCACCGCCTGCCCCCCCGCGTCCACCAGCTGCAGGCTGGGCTCGGCCAGCACCGTGCCGATGCGTGTGACGGGCGTGCCGCTGGCCTGCGACGCGGCAGCCACGGCACCGCGCCGGGCCGGGGGCGCGGTGAAGGCCAGCTCGTAGTCATCACCGCCCGCCAGGGTGCATTGGCGGATGAATTCGAGGCAAAAATGGCCGTTACCGCCCGATAGGTAAGCCTTTTCAGCTATCAAATTGGAAGTAATGTGGGTGTCGATGTGCGCACCCACGCCCGACGCCTTTAGGATGTGCGACAAGTCGCCCAGCAGGCCATCGCTCAGGTCCATGGCGCTGCTGGCAATGCCCCGCAGGGCCTGGCCCAGGGCCACGCGTGGGGTGGGGCGCTCCAGCCGCTGGCGCGCGCGGGCCAGCACCTCGGCGGGCAGGGGGGCGTGGCCCAGCAGTGCCTCCAGCGCCAGCCGCGCGTCGCCCAGCGTGCCGCTCACATAGAGGTCGTCGCCAGGCCGCGCGCCGCTGCGCAGCAGGGCCTGGCCGGTGGGTACTTCGCCGAACACGGTGATGCAGAGGTTGAGCGGGCCCTGTGTGGTGTCGCCGCCCACCAGCTCGCAGCCGTGGGCATCGGCCAGCGCCAGCAGCCCGCGCGAGAAGCCTGCGAGCCAGGCTTCGTCCACGCGGGGCAGGGACAAAGCCAGGGTGAACGCGAGCGGGCGCGCGCCACAGGCCGCCAGGTCTGACAGGTTCACGGCCAGCGCCTTGTGGCCCAGGGCCTCGGGGTCCACATCAGCAAAAAAATGGCGTCCCTCCACCAGCATGTCGCTGGAGACGGCAAGCTGCATGCCGGGCGCGGGCGCAAGCAGCGCGCAGTCGTCGCCCACGCCCAGGGCGGCGCGGCGCACGGGGCGGGTGAAGTAGCGGGCAATCAGGTCGAACTCACCCATGGCAGTGTTCGGCAATCAAATGGGGAAAACGGAGGGTCAAGGGCATCAGGCACGGCTTTCTTGCGGAGAAAACCACTGCGCCCAGTGGTCGATGCAGGCCTGGATCTTGGGCAGCCGGTGCCTGCGGGTGAGGGTGATGGCGTGGATGGGGCTGGGCTGCAGGTCCGCGAACGCAGCCAACACGGGCGCAAGCTGGCCCTGGCGCACGAGGGGATCGGCCACCACCGTGGCCAGGCGCGCAATGCCCAGGCCCTGCAGTGCCAGGCGCGCAGTGATGGCCGTACTGCCCGAGCGCCAGTGGCCGTCAGCCACCCGCACCTGGGGCTCGCCGTCGATCAGGAAGGGCCAGTGGTTCAGGAAGGCCACGGCGCTGTTGGTGATGAGCCGGTGCTGGCGCAGTTCGTCAGGGTGCTGGGGCACGCCATGGGCCTGCAGGTAGCCGGGTGTGGCATACAGCGCGCGGGCCAGCGTGCCCAGCGGGCGTGCCACCACGGTGTCGGTCAGCGGCGGGCCGGTGCGGATGGCGATATCGATGCCACCCTGCACCATGTCGGCCATGCGGTCGTCCACCAGCAGTTCCACGCGCAGTTGTGGGTGCTTGTGTTGCAGGCTCTCGAAGCTTGGAATCAGCAGGTGCTCGGCCACCACCGAGCTGGAGGCCACGCGCACCCAGCCGCTGGGCTGGCCACTTTGCTGGGCGAACTCGCCTTCCAGCTCGTCGAGCGTGCCGGTGATGCGGCGGCAGTAGTCCAGAAAGGTCTGCCCCTCGGTCGTCAGCGTGAGCCCGTGCGTGCTGCGGTGGACCAGCCGCGCGCCGCAGGATTGTTCGATGCGTGCCAGTGTGCGCGAGACCTGGCTCGCGGGCACGTCGCGCTCGCGCGCCACGGCCGACAGCGAGCCCAGATCGGCCACGCGGGCGAACAGGTGCATGTCTTCAAAGCGGATATCGCGCATCGGGCAATGGTAACGGCGGGGCTTTGCAATCCGTGCAAAGCCGTCTTGCACCACCAGCCGTTTCCGCGCCGCCCTGCACTGCCTACAGTGGCTCCATCCAGAAAGGAATGCCATGGACCCCCACCTGCACCCCGACGACTACCAGCGCCTGCGCGACGCAGCCAAGCGCGATGCCATGCAGTTGCGCCAGGAGGCGATTCGCGAAGCCCATGCCTGGGTGGCGCAGTGGCTCCTGCAAATGACCCGACGGGTTTTTCACTCCCTGCGGGCCCGGTCCGCACCCACAACCCCATTGACCCCGAAGGCCCCGACACCATGCCAACCCTCGTTCTGAAACTGGCTCCGCTGCAAAACCCCGAGCGCTACCGGCAGCTCGCCAGTGCGCTCACCGACCTCACGGTAGACCTGTTGGGCAAACGCCGCGAGGTGACGGCCGTGGTCATCGACGACCTGCCCAGCGCGCGCTGGCATATCGGTGGTGCGCCGGTGGCGCAGCCCACGGCCCTGCTGGAGATCAGCATCACGCAAGGCACGAACACGCAGGAAGAGAAGGCCGCCTTCATCCAGGCCGCGTTTGCCGAGCTGCAGCGCCAGCTGGCCGGTGACGGCACGCTGGCTGCGGCCAGCTACGTGGTAGTGCGGGAACTGCCCGCCAGCGACTGGGGCTACGGCGGGCGCACGCAGCAGGCGCGCAAGCTGGCGCTGGCGGCTTGACGCTCATACCGGTACGCGTTCAAAAATATCAATCCACTTACGCTGAGCTTGTCGAAGCGCCGCGCGAGGCTTCTTCAGGCTCAGTCCGAACGGTTCTGATGGGCCGAACGCGAATCCGTATCAGTTATCCATGATGCTGCGCGCCACCCGCAGCTGATGAAACCGGCGCGGCCCGAGCCAGCGCCCCCGTGCAAGGGCTGTCCCGCCGCACCGGGGGCGTCCCCCTCTCTCGCCTTGCGCAGCAAGGCGAGAGAGGGGGAAGGCGCGGAGCGACTCAGGGGGTGTTTCACTTCAGGCGGGCGCGCCGCGAAAGCGCTGCGCTGCCTGGCGGCTCACCTCGGCCAGCAACTGCTCTTCGCTTTGGCGCTGGCGCAGCCAGCGTGCGTCGTTCTGGCTGGCTTCGACTTCGGTGCGCAGCATGTGCATGGCGCTGGATGCCCCTTGCATGGCGGCGTGGCTGGCGATCTTGTCCATTGTCTTGAGGATGTGTTCGCGCAGCGGCATGTGGTCGCCCGTGGCCGGGTCCACGTACACCGCGTCCATGCCAAAGCGGCAGGCCTGGAAGCGGTTGTAGGTGTAGACGAGGTAGTCGTCCTCTTCCGGCATGAAGGGTTGGTCCGCCAGGAACCAGGCGCCCAGCGACTGCACATAGCCTGCGAGGGCGGCGGCGCGTTCGATGGTGAGCGGTGTGTCGAACACGCGGATCTCGATGGTGCCGAACTCGGGCTTGGGGCGGATGTCCCAGTAGAAGTCCTTCATGCTCTTTACCACCCCGGTGCGCGTCATCTTGTCGAAGTAGGCCTCGAAATCCGTCCAGGTGAGTGCCATGGGCGCGCGGCCCGAGAGCGGGAACGCAAACACCGAGTTCAGCCGCGCCGAATCAAACGCCGTGTCCTGCCCCTGCACGTAGGGGCTGGAGGCAGACAGCGCGATGAAATGCGGGATGTAGCGCGACATGCGGTGCAGCATCAAGAGCGCGGCATCCGCATCGGGGCAGCCGATGTGCACATGCTGGCCAAAGATGGTGAACTGCTTGGAGAGGTAGCCGTACAGCTCCGACAGCTCGCGAAAACGCGGCTTGTCGTAGATGCGGCGCTCGTGCCACTGCTGGAAGGGGTGTGTGCCACCACCGACCACGGCGATGTTGAGCTTGTCCGCGCTTTTCACCAGCGCATCGCGGATGGGCGTGAGCTGGCCCAGCACCTCGCTGGCCGAGTGGCAGATGCCGGTGGAGATTTCGATCATGCTGTTCGTCATCTCGGGCACCACGCTGCCAGGCAGCGGGGTCTTCTTCATGAGGCGCAGCATGTCCTCGGCGTAGGGCGCGAGGTCGTAGTCGTTGGTGTTGACGAGCTGCAGCTCCAGCTCCACGCCCAGCGTCAGCGGTTCGGAATGGTTGAAGGCTTCAAGACTCACGGTGGTTGTCTCCATGGTTGGCTCGGGTCAGCGGCGCCCAGGGTTTGGAGCTTTCGCCCGCACGGTAGATGGCCACGGTGGCGATGACTGCGCCAAACACCTCCATCAGCAAAATCGCAGGCAGCGCCACCCCGGCAATCACATGGCCGGTGGAGGGCGAGGCCAGAACGAACTGCGAGGCGATCAACAGCGCGATGGACGACATGGGCGTCATCGCACAGCCCACCCACAGTGCCTGCTTCCAGCTCGCGCCGCTGCCCACGTTGCCCAGCGCCACACCGGTCGCCTTGGCCACCAGGCGCACAGCAATCAAAGCCAGCACCACACCGGCCACGGGGGCGCTCCAGTCGGCCTGCGCGGCCACGGTGGAGACCAGCACAAACATCAGCATGGTGAGCAGCGAGGACGCATTGCCCAGCTGGCGCGGCCAGGCCCAGGGGCGCGGGTTGAGCTGCTTAAGCAACATGCCCGCCAGCAGCGCCGCGAGGGGGGCGGAACCGCCCATGTGCGCGGCCACGGCCGTGCCTGCCGCCACCAGGGCCAGGAACAGCATGGAGGTGTTTTCGCTCGTGGGGCTCATGAAGCGCAGCGCCATGCGCAGCACCAGCGACAGCACAGCGGCCACCACGATGGACACGCCCAGCACCACCACCACGGGCGAGACGGTTTCGAGCACGGTGAGGCTCTGGCGGTTGATGAGTTCGGCCTTGGCGCTGCCCAGCGTGAGCGCGTACAGCGTGGACAAGGTGGTGAGCACGATGGCGCGTTCCGTCACCGGGCCCGCAGCGCGGGTGTCGGCCACCACACGGGTGAGCACAGCGGGCGATGCGGCCAGAGCCACCAGTGCCAGCGGCCCGGCCACCTGGGTGGGCAGTTGCAGCCACACCAGCACCCAGTACACGGCAAAGTAGGTCAGCACCGATTCGGCAATGCTCTGCACCAGCACCATGGGGTTGTGGCGGAACCAGCGCAGCGGTATGCGCCCACCACATTCAAACAGCACGATGGCCACGCCCAGCTCCAGCAGGAACAGGCCGATGCCCTGCAGCGGCCACACGGCGCCGCTGAAGCCCGCCAGGCCCGCTGCAGTGCCCACCAGCGAGTACCCGACCACCTTGGGCAGTCCGGTGTGGCGCTGGGTGAGATAGCCCGCCATGGCGGCCACGGCCAGCAGCAGCGACCATTGCACTGTGGGCAGCCCGGCCGAGGGGCGCAGCCACTGCGCCCAAAAGCTCAGGATTTCATTCATGTCATGGGACCTCTGCGTCAGACGGGCAACGGGTGCCCGGTGGTGTGAAGGGCAGGCACACAAGCCCTCGCCAATGGGAGGGGGTGCGCTGGGGATAGGTCCCCGAATTTACAGGCCGAAACACATCGCCCGTGTAGGACAGGGGCGGTGGTTGCTGCGGTCGGACTGCCGCTATGCAGCGACGGTGGGTGTGCTGCGCTCGGGTTTGAAGAAGCTCAGTGGCGCTGTGCGCAGGCGCGCGCTGATGGCCGCGTAGATGCGCGAACGGTCCACCCCGCTCACGTTCTGGGCGCGCAGCGCCAGGCGGAAGGCCAGGTAGAAGCTCACCGACACATTCAAGGCGCCGAGGAACGGCAGCGAGGCCACGGCCCACCAGAAGGCGGGCATGTGCAGCACCTGCACGCCCAGCGTGGCGCTGGCAGCCGCCACCTGGCCCGTGGACAGCGTGACGTGGCGCACGTCCAGTCCCAGGCCGAAGAATGCGGCAAAGACGGGCACCAGGCCCAGCATGAAGCCGAGCGAGATGTTGGCCGCAAACCCCGAGAGGTTTTCGCGCAGGAAGCGGGCCCAGCGTGTGGCGCGCTCGGCCCCCAGCAGCCGCGTGATGCGTGGGTTGTAGTGCATGGCCGAGTCCAGGCGGTGCAGCACGAACCAGTTCTCCGTCCAGCCTGCGATGATGCTCGACGCAAACAGCAACACCCCGGTGAAGGCGGCAAAGAACAGCGAAGGCCCTAGCAGGTGCAAGGACTCGAACACATGCTCGGCCTGCTTCTCGCTGATGGCCGGGGCGCCGGTGGCCAGCGCAATCGCCGTGGCCAATGCCAGCACGGCCGGGAACACCACCAGCACATTGCCCAGCACGGCGGCCACTTGCGAGCGCACCAGGTGCGTGATCTCGTCCACAAAGGACTCCACGGCATCGCCCGTCCCCAGCTCCTTGAGCTTGGCCGCCATGGCAGGCGCGGTCATGGCGGGCTGCTTGGTGGCCACGGTGAAGTGCAGCAGCTGGATCAGCACAAAGCTCACGGCGTAGTTGATGCCCGCCATGAACCCGCCCCAGAACGCCGACAGCGCCAGGGCATAGAGGCCGAACTTGGCCATCGTGGTGAAGGCCATCAAGGCACCGCCGCCCGCCGCCTTTCTGAGCATGGAGCGGTACTCGGCGCCAGTGCGGGTGATGTAGTGTTCGCCGGTTTCGGCACTGCGCTCGGCCACCTTGGCCGCCAGCAACGAAGAGTTGGCGGCAAACAGCGCGCGCAGGCTGCGCCGCTCCTGTCCCACCATCACCAGGTGCGCCATGAGGCGCGCGGCGGTGACCGCCGGTTTGGGCGACAGCAGGCAGTCCAGCAGCTCACGCACACGCAGGATGCGCTCGCGCAGCTGGCGCAGGCGGAACACCAGCCCTACCGAGATGCCGTTCTGTTCAAAGTGGGCGTACACGGTGGCCGCCGCCGCGCGGCAGGCCTCCAGCCGCTCGCGCAGGCGCTGGGCGCATTCATTGAGGCGGTCGGGCGTGCGCAGCGCGTGCAGCACTTCCACGCGCAGGCTTTCCACATCGCGGATGAGGGCATGGAACGGCTGGCCCTCGCGCGCGGACTCGCTCATGCGCAGCCGCAGCTCGGGGGCAAAACCGGTCGAAAGGATCTGGCCTGCGCAGTAGGTAATGGCATCGAGCAAGGCCCGGTGCCAGAGCGTTGCGCCGCCCGTGGTGTCTTCGGCATCGGCGGGCGCCAGCAGCCCGACCAGGCGGTCGAGCTGGGTTTCGTCGAGCGCGACCAGCCACTGGGCATCAAAGGCGCTGGGCAGCGCCAGCATGAACAGCTCGGACGCATCGATGGTCTCGGGGCTGCCCGGCAGCAGCTTGGTGCGCAGCCGCTCGGCCACCTCGCTGACCAGGGCCGTGCGGGGGGCGAAGCCAAAGTCGGCTAGCAGGGTGGTGATGTCCACCTGGTCCACCAGCGTGGACCACCAGGCCTGCAGCCGCTGCTGGGTGTCGGGGCGGGCAGCCACGGTGTCCAGGAAAAGCTGCACCCGCTCCAGCGATGCGGGCACGGAGTCGCGCTTTCCGCGCACCCAGTCCAGCAGGTTGATGAGCCACAGGTGGCGGTGCGCCAGGTCGGCAGCAGGGTCCAGCGCTGCGAGCAGGCTGGCCAGGTCTTTGGGCGCGCTCAATGCAGCACCCGTCCGCTCAAGGGATTGCCTGAGGGGCCGTGGCCCAGCGCTTCCAGCACAAACAGGGGCACCGGGGTGTTGAAGGGCGCTCCATCTTCGGCCACGCAGTGGAAGGTGCCATGCATGGTGCCGCTGGCGGTGCGCAGCCGGCAGCCGCTGGTGTATTGGAACGACTCGCCCGGCTTGAGCAGGGGCTGTTGCCCCACCACCCCCAGGCCCTTGACCTCTTCGGTGTGCCCCCGGGCGTCGCTGATGATCCAGTGCCGGGAGATCAGCTGCGCAGGCTCTTCCCCGGAATTGGTGATGGTGATGGTGTAGGCGAAGCTGAACACCCCGGAGTCCGGCGCGGACTGCTCGGGCAGGTATTCGGGCAGCACTTCCACGTCAAACTGGTGCTTTGGCATGGGGCGAATGGTAACGCTGCAAGCCCGTTTTCTGGGGGCATGCAGCCGCCAAAACCCCCACGCTTTCTGCGCTTTGCGACAATCGGGGGATGAGCCGCACCTTCCAAATCGCCCCCTCGATCCTCTCTGCCGACTTTGCCCGCCTGGGCGAAGAAGTGCGCAACGTCATTGCCGCTGGCGCCGACTGGATCCACTTTGACGTGATGGACAACCATTACGTGCCCAACCTCACCTTCGGCCCCATGGTGTGCCAGGCCCTCAAGCCGCATGCCAAAACGCCAGCAGGCGTGGCCGTGCCGATCGACGTGCACCTGATGATCCAGCCGGTGGACGCCCTGGCCGCCGCATTTGCCGACGCGGGTGCGGACTACATCAGCTTCCACCCCGACGCCTCGGGCCATGTGCACCGCAGCATCCAGGCCATCCGCTCCAAGGGTGTCAAGCCCGGCCTGGTGTTCAACCCGGCTGCGCCGCTGGATGTGCTGGACTGGGTGATCGACGACATCGACCTCATTCTCATCATGAGCGTGAACCCTGGCTTTGGCGGCCAGAGCTTCATCGACTCGGCCCTGCGCAAGATCGAGGCCGTGCGCAAGCGCATCGATGCCTCGGGCAAGGACATCCGCCTGGAGGTGGATGGCGGCATCAAGGCCGATAACATCCGCCGCGTGGCCGATGCGGGTGCCGACACCTTTGTGGCGGGCAGCGCGATTTTTGGCAAGCCCGACTACAAGGGCGTGATCGACGCCATGCGCGTGCAGCTGGCGGCTTAAGGGCCGCTGGATGACGGGCGGGTAGCCCCACCCCCGCTGGTGGGGCTACCCCAGCCGTTGAAACGTGAGCACAAACGCCACGCCCCCCTCGGTGTTGCGGGCATTGATGGTGCCCCCCATCTTGGCCATGTAAGTCTTGGCCACAAACAGGCCCTGGCCCCGGTGCTCGCCCTCGCCCAGCGGGGTGGGGCTCTCGGGGTCCGACACACCCAGTTCAAAAATCCGCTCCAGCAGGTCTTCGGCAATGGTCGAGCCTTGGTTGTGCAGCGTGGCACTGGCGGTGGACTCTGACGCGGTGAGGGTCAGCGTGATCGGGCTGCCTGCGGGGCGGTAGCGGTCGGCGTTGCGCAGGATGTGGGTCACCACGTCTTCGAGCGCAAACTCGTCGGCCCGCACGATGACCGGGCCCGCGTTGCTCGAACCCGGGGCATACAGCACATCCAGGATGCCCGCAAAGTGGGCGTTGTCCGCCACGTTGCGCAAGAAGGCATCCAGGTCCAGCCGCCCCTCGGGCACGTCGGCGGCCTGCAGCGCCTCGGCGGGCGATGCCGTGCCGTAGAGCACATGGATGGCTTGCTGCATGCGCTGCACGTAGCGGTGGCCGGGGTCTTGCGGGCCGTTCAGCGCCATCAGCGACTGCAGGGGCGACATGATCTCGTGCCCCACGGCGTGCCACATGTCACGCTCTTGCTGGGCGCGCAGCTGCTCGCGCTGCAGGTCGTCCTTCACGCGCTGCAGCAGGTCGGCCAAGCCGCCAGCCAGAATGCCCAGCTCGTCCGAGCCGCGCAGGTCCGACACATCCAGGTCGCCCAGCCGGGGCCCGGTGTGGCCGGGCTGCACGTTGTACGACACGGCGGCGGCGCGGCGGGTGAGGGCCGTCACGCGGCGGATCAGGCCCACCTCCACCACCAACCAGGCCAGCGCAATCGCGCCCAGCATGGCGCCCAGGTACCACGACAGGCGCGTGGCCACGGCGGCCAGGCCTTGCTCCACGCCGCGCAGGTGGCCGGTGAAGTTCACCACGTAGTTGCCGGTGGGCGTGTCCAGAATGTCCAGTGCTGTGGGGGCGGCGGGCGTTGCCGCTGCCGGGCCCACGCCTGCGGCCTCCAGCGGCAGCCAGCGGATCAGACGCAACAGCCAGGGAGCGGACGGCTCGGCCTGTACCTCAATGCCCTTGAGGGTGATGGCGCTGGCGTCGTCGCTGCCCATTTTGCGGATCTGCACGCGCTCTCCGGGCAGCAGGCTGCGCGAGAGGTCGCCCAACGAGGCGGCTAACTGCGCGCCGGGTGCGTCGCTGTCGAACAAAGGCTTGGTGTCTTCACCCGGCGCCAGCATCTCCACCCGCACACGCATTTGGCCCAGGTCTTCCGGCGGCCAGACCAGGCGCTCTTCCTTGCGGAACAGCGCTTCGCGGAACAGTTCGACCGGCAGGCGGATGGAGTAGTGGGTGCGGCGCAGGCAGTCTGGGGTGGTGGCATCGCCAGCAGGCGGGCTGGCCAAAGGGGGGGGCAGGTCGCGGCACTGGCCGTTTTGCCACAGCCAGCCGCGAAAGTCGCGCACCGGCCGTGCGCGGGCATCGAGCTGCGGCGCGCCGTTGTCCACAAACCCCGTGAGCCGCCCGCGCACGGCCGCGCTACCTTGTGGGAGCATGGCCTCGTAGGGCGCAACCCAGCGGTAGGTGGTGCCCCGCATGTCCAGGCTGATGCGCGCCCGGTGTGCCTCGGCGGGCACCAGTGCGCCGCGCTCGCGGGGCGTCAGCTCGCCCACGTAAAAGCTGCCCACCAGGTAAATGAAGCCACCCGCATAGGGGTTGTTGCCAATCGCCGCGCACACCGAGGCCCCGTCGGGGTACTGCACCGAGCAGCCCGCCATCTCCACGGCCTGCTGCGATTTTTGCGGGTCGTCAAAGTCGATGGCTGCGTAGGGCAGCAGCAGTGGCGCCAGCGGCGTCACGCCCTGGCCCAGGTGGCTGGCGTTGAGCAAGGCCAGCTGGCCTGAAGGATGGCGCAGCCGCGCCATCACCTCGGCCTGGCTGCGCACAAAGCCGTGCTGGTAGGCCTGCCAGGCGCGCTCCTTCTCGTCCTTGAGCACCACCACGCTCAGCGCCACCGTGGCCAGGGCCAGCAGCACAAACACCCCGCGCACGAGGATGCGCAGGCGGAACGCGGGCAGGCCCAGGCGGGGCATTTCCAGACGCGATATTTCAAGTGCGGGATGCAGTAGTCGTTTCACTCCATTCCTCTCGCGTGAAAGCACCGTGCAGGGCGGCCAAAACTGGCGTGGCCCAGGCCAGGGCCGCCGCGCTGGCGGCGTCCCCCTGCCCGCATTGCGCAGCAATGCGAGAGTGGGGGGAAGGCCCGCAGGGCCTCAGGGGAGTGTTCACTTTACCGTCCAGCGGAAGCCGCGCATGGGTACGTTTTCTATGCCTTCAAAACTGGGGTCCACTTCGCGCAGCGCCTCGCGAATGGTGCTCACGTGCTTGCGCACGTTGTCGCGGTTGCGGCCGCTTTTCACCACCTCGAACAGTTCGTCGTACGACACCACTTCGCCGCTGCGCTGGTGCAATGTGGCCAGGATGCGCTGGGCCGTCAGCGGCAGGTTGATGCGCTCGCCGCGCCAGGTGGGAGTGCGTTGCCACAGTGGGTCCAGCACCAGGGCGTCGCCCACGGGGGCAGGGGCTGCGCTGGCCGGGGCCTGTGCCTGCGTGGTGCGCAGTATGTCGAGAAAGGTCTCGATGAAATCGGCCTCTTCAAACGTGGTTTTCTGCAGGTAGTCCCACGCGTCCAGCGCTTTCATGATGCTGCGGTAGATGGCCGCTGGCATGGCCGACACCACCAGCACGGGCGTGCCCTGGCGCAGCTTGTTGATGGCGTTGATGAGGGCCACGCCTGCATGGCGCTCGCGGCCCAGTTCGATGTCGAGCACCACCGCGTCGTAGTGCTCGCGGGCCAGCGCGGCCTCGGCCTCGTCGCGGGTGAACCACTGGTCGATGACGATGCCGCTCTTGGCGCTGCGTATCCATCCGGCCAACTGGTTGCTGGTGGGCAGGTCGTCTTCGATCACGGCAATGCGGGTCATGGGTAGGGCGGGCAGTAAGGGGTGGGCGGATTATCCCGGCGGCCCGTGCCGGGCGGTGTGAGTTTTTCTTCCGGGGCCGGAAGGTTCGTGCGGGCGGTGTGAGCGCATTGGGGGCTGCGCTGCGTTGTTGCTTCCGGGGTGGATCCGAACAATCGGTCCTCAATGAGCCAGCCATGACGGCGACTCAGACACCGACAACAACACCGAACCAACCTGAGAGAGAAACACCATGAAAGCCACCTGGAACCGCATCGTGCAGACCCTGAAGGGCCGTCGCTCTACCTCCTTGCCTGAAGCTGGCACTGAGCCCGTGCTGGACGTGGAATCGCAAGGCCCGATGGATGCCGATGCCCCCCGCCTGAACTGGGCCTACCTGCTGCCCACCGCCCGCACCGCGCGCTGGCTGGCCGTTGGCACCGTGGTGGCCGCAGCCGGCCTGATGGTGGTCCGCAACCCGCCCGTGCAACACCTGGCGCAAGGCGACCTGGGGGTGCGCCTGAACCAGTTCACCGGTGCCGTGAGCCTGTGGCGCGATGGCAGCGTGTGGGTGGTGCCCGGCCTGCATACGGTGCGGGTGTTTACGCTGCGCGACCAGAGCTACCGCTCCGAAGCCATGCGCCAGGCCACAGGCAGCGCGCCACTGCAGTCGGTGGAAGGCCTGTCGCTGGGGCTGGATCTGAGCGTGCGCTATGCGCTGGACCCCAACTCGCCCGCCGTCAAGGCAGGCAACCTGCCCGACAACGTGGGCGCTGACATCGTCGAGCCCGCTGTGCAAGGCCTGGTCTACAAAGTGTTTGCCCGCTACACGGTGCGTGAAATCTTCTCGTCCAAACGTGCCGAGATCGCTCAGATCATCGAAACCGAACTGCGCGCCCGCCTGGCTGCGGATGGTGTGACGCTGCGCAGCCTGCAGATCGGCAAGGTGGACCTGCCCGCCGAGTACCGCCGGGGTATGGACAGCCTGCTGGCCGAAGAACTGGCGTCCGAAAAAATGCGCTACACGCTGGAGCTGAAGGACAAGCGCGTGAAGGAAACCGAGCTGGACGCCAACGCTGAAAAGGTGCGCCGTGAAGTAGCCGCCGAAGCTGCCGCCCGCGAGCAGGTCATTGCCGCCAAGGCCCAGGAAGAGGCCATGAAGCATGTGTTGCCCTTCAAGCAGCGCCAGATCGAGCAGCGCCAGCTGGAGGCCGAAGCCGAACGCGTGGCCCGTGTGAAGGCCGCCGAAGGCGCCGCCCAGGCCCGCCGCATCGAAGCCAACGGCGAGGCCGACGCCCGCCAGAAATTGGCCGAAGCCGAGGCCTACCGCATGGACCGCGTGGGCAAGGTCAATGCCGAGCAAATGGCCCGCGAAGGCGCACTGGTGACCAAGCACCCGCTGCTCATCCAGAAGACGCTGGCCGACAAGCTGTCGGACAAGATCCAGGTCATCATCGCGCCCCCGCCCACCAATGGCGACTTCATCGGTGCCGCGCTGCTGGGCGGCAACCGCAACGCCCAGGCCGGTGCAGCCCAGGCTGCGGCTGTGGCCGACGATGCCACCACCACCCAAGCCGTGGAGCAATGAACATGAACGCCACCCTCGCCACCTTGCTGGCCGCCGTCGCCAGCGCCGCAGTGACCGTGGCGGCCGAGGCCGCCCCCGTATCCGCAACCAATGCCCAGGGCAGCGCCATCGTGGTGCAAGACCAGGCCAGCCTGCGCGCGGCCCCGCGCGACGGCGCGCAGCAGCAGGCCAGCCTGTGGCAGGGCGAAGTGCTGGAAGTGCGCGGCGAGCGCCTCGACTACCTGCAGGTGTGGGACCACAAGCGCGAGCGCGGTGGTTTCATCCGCGCCAGCGATGTGCGCCGCGTGGCCATGACCGAGGCAGAAGGCCCCGCGCTGCTGGCTGTGATGCGCTTTGTGCAGGACACCCCGGGCGCCGAAGCGCTGGGCATTGGCCTCACCGCCGCCTACCTGCAGGCCGCACCCGCCAAGGCGCTGGCTGGCATGGAGGGTGCGCAGGCCTTCGATGCACTGGGCACCTTTGCCGACCGCCTTGCGCGCCGCGCCTCGGTGGCCGTGCCAGGCAAGGCCTCGGGCGCTACGTTGTCGGCTCACCTGGATGTGGCCAATGGCTACGGCGTGCGCTTTGCCACCTACGAGGTCGAAGGTCGCATGCAGGTCTGCTACGAGGGCGAGGCGTTTCGCCGCCTGCTGGCCATGCCGGTGGCCGATGGCGAGCAGCGCGCCCGCGCCGCCCTGGCGCTGACCCGCCCTGAGTGCATCAACCCCGACCTGCCTGCACACGAGCGTGCCAAGGTCACCACCTGGCAGGCCGAGGTGCTGGAGCGCGTGGACGTGGCCAATTTGCCCGGCTACCTGCGCAACCGTGTGCAAATGCGTCGCGCCAGCGTGTGGGGCGCCGCCGCCTTTCAGCGGGCACGCAAGAACGCTGCCAACCCAGCGGTGGCCGCTACCGCCGCACGCGCCCTGACGGAACTCAGCGGCGTGAGCAAGGCCGAGCTGCCCGACGAAGACCAGAGCGCCTACAACGACGCTGCCATGCGCGTGAGTGCTGTGCGTTGGGCCTTGGTGCCTGCTGCGGCCCCGGTGGCGGCTGCGGGCAACCGCCCCACGTTGCTGACCGAGCCCGGCGCCCCCGGCGAAACCTGCGTGTTGCTGGTGGACGCGCAGCACAGCGCCAAGGCCCCACTGCTGCGCCGCTGCACCTACGGCGTGGTGTGGGCCGCATCGGCCAGCACCAACCGCGAAGGCACGGCCGTGGCCCTGGCTGTGCAGCCCATGGAAGGCTGGCGCGAGCTGTGGGTGCTGCGCAAAACTGAAGGCGGCTGGCTGGCCGACGTGCTGCCGCCCGCCGCCGCGACGCCCGAGACCGGCGTGGCCGAGTGGGCGGGCTGGGTGCCCGGTGGCCAGCAGATGCTGGTGGCGCGCGAAGCCCGGGGCCAGGGCCGCTACCGCAAGAGTTTTGAGGTGGTGCGACTGGAGGGCCTGACCACCGAGCGCGTGACGGGCGATGTGGCAGCGCTGCCTTTGTTCCAGCGTTGGCAAGACCCGGCCTGGAAGCGCCAGACGCTGAGCCTGCGGTAGATGTGGGCTCGCGGAATAATCCGCTCATCCCCATCCACCACAAGGCACACCATGATCCTCGTTACCGGCCATGCCATCGCCCGCAAGGAAACCGAAGCCGCCGTTGAGCGCCTCGCTGTAGAGCATGTCCTGCGTTCCCGCGCGGAGCCGGGATGTGTGTCCCACGAAGTGAGCCGCGATGTGTTGCAGCCGCTGCGTTTCGTGTTTGTAGAGCGCTGGAGCGACATGGCGGCCCTGCAGGCCCACTTTCGGTTGGAGGCTTCGCGGAAGTTTGCGCACGCCATCAAGGAGCTCTGCGACGCCAGCCCGCAGATGACCATCTACCAAGCCGAAGCCCTCCGCACGGGTTGACGAGAACGGTGGCCGTGCGTGCCGCCACCGGCCCCGGGAGCCTTGGCGCCCTTACCATGCACGGCATTCCAAACTTCTTCCTTGGCCGTTGTGAACTTCATTCCGCTTCCCCCGTCCTTGGTGTGCCTGAATAGAGTTTTGAATTGGAGTTGTCATTTTTACCTGTGCAGGCCGTTGTGAACAGGGTTTCCGAAAGCCATGCAAAGTTTGCAAAACTGGAACTTGAGGTTAGCGAGTATGCAGTGCCAAGGGAATAGAGTTGCAAATTAATCTGAGAAGCTCAGGAACCTGTCTACCGGTAGGTGCTGCTCTTCACACGGCGTTTGTACTGACTCTTCGAACGCAAGCTGCGAGGACAAGGGTTTACACAAAACGTGAGTTCTACGGGTTTAACGCACACTCAATTAACGCCTTTGGAGTCGGGGCTGGTTGGGTGAGTAGAAACTACTTTGCTGGCAAAGTCACGCCGCAAGACGTTCTGGTCAAGCACACTGTCTTTGGCTTCGCCAGATTGGGGTTGTCTAGCTTGGATGCCGAAAGGGCAAGCAGTAGCCTTATAGGGGGGCGCCGGCTTTGCGGTGAGCTTCAAGCAAACACTCAAGTACACGTGCCACGTGCTGTGCTGCGTTGGTGCCCGATTTGCGCTGATGCTGAGTCCGATGAGCTTGGGTTTGCCTCTTGGCACGTGCTTCATCAGCTCCCGTTCATGATGATGTGCCCCACGCATTGCACTCCGCTTGTCACCGTAGACGGCCTATGTCAATGCTATGACCGCGACCCTATCAAGCTGCGACTTCCAGGCGAGAGATGTCACACCTGCCACAACGTTGAACCACTCGAGCTGGCAGTCCCCACAGGAAAAGCCTACCGCCGATTTGTGAAACTATGCGCGGAAGCTTTTCATGAGCAACCATCGACTTTCATCCACGAAAATTGGACCCGATTCGTCTTGGAATTTGTTGGCTGTTTTGGATCCGAAGCCAGAGCAATCGATGCTATTGAGAAGCAACTGTGCAAGGATTGGGAGTTGCCGTTTGCTGAGTCGATTGGGAGCGCTTGGGGTTGGGCCATCTCGGTGCCCGAAGTTCTTGGCTTGGTCGTTAAGGACAGATACAACTCCTCTGCCACGTGGAAAAAAATCGTTGTGTATGACGCAATGAAGAAAGTTCTTCCATGCGATATCAAGGTTTGCTGTCGACCACATTCCTAGCAAATCAGTTGCGTCGGCACATACGCCAGAGCACGCGCCAAAACGTCGCCCCGCAGCATGCTTGCGCAGAGGTTGCACAGGCTGCTTACTTTGTTCAATTTCGTCGCTTCTACTAAATTCGGTGAAAGGCTTTCATTGCCTCCTGGGGATCAGGCTCACACGTCATTCTCTGGATGTGTGAAAGGCTTGTAGCATTTGGTTCTGGGGCTGTTGAGATCGGCTGCCGGAAGCGGTTATGTGAGTATGGCCCATGGGAGTTTCAGGGGGTGATCGCGAGATGCGTACTTCTGCCGCCGGAGCGGGTTTCGCTAGCGCTATGTCCTACTTTGGGAAGCATGGAGTTCAGACTCCGCCGCCATATAGTTTGCTGTGACCAATCTGGAAGGTACTCGCCGTGCCATTGAACTCAGGGGCCTCGCTTGCGGAGCCTTTTGTTCTGCAGACATCGTGATAGATGATCCCTTCAGGTTCCCAATTCTTAGAAGGGCGAAATGGCTCCCCGGCAAACGCGTGTACTTCTCGGTTCGAGATGAGAAGGAAGGGCAGTTTGTATTTAGGGAGCGCCCCTTGCATTTGTATAGGAGGCGAATGCTCCCAGTGCGCGTACGCAGGATGAAACAGAAGCGTGACGGCCGAAAGGTGGTCATTTGAGCGTTCGACCAGCCTCTGAGGGAAGTGGCAGGACATCCTTAAGTGCGGCAAAGATACTCAATCTGACGAAATGTCATTCCATGTTTAGCTTGCTTTATTAATAATCGTGTTGCCAAGTAAGCCGAACAGATGCTCGTCTCAAGCAATTCTTCCGTGATACAGCTCCACTTGCTCTTCCAATTGGGCGACAGGCTCCGGCGCCTCCGAGAGTCCCAAGGCCTAAGTACGGTGGAGATAGCGAGCCGCGTGGGAATCTCGCGCGGGACACTGCGAGCAATCGAAGCGGGAGATCCCACGCCGTCCTTGGGCACCTACTTGAAAGTCATATCCGCTTTGGGCATCCTGGGCGACTTCGCGTTGTTGGCGGATGACGCCATGCGATCAGTCACTTCAAACACTGCGGCGACTGGGGCAAGCCGTGATGCGCCGTTGGCTCGAGTCGTCGTTTCTGTAGACACCACGCGCCACCGGATCCAGGATCTACGAAGTCTCGCCCTCCATGAAGAAGCGGTGCGACGCGTTCGCGCTGAGCCTGCGTTGTTGCAGCAGGCCCAGGCAGTTCTTCAAAAGTGGTTGGATGCTGGAGACCTACGTTCGGCGAGCCTGTGGCTTGAGTGGAAAGACATCCTGGAGCATCGCAAGTGGCGTAAGGCACTGGGGAGAACCCACCGAGCGCAGGAACTGAGGCAAGCGTCCCCGATGACCGCTGTTCTGCCGCCAGAGGTCCGAAAGCGCATCCTCCAAGAAGTCCGTGAACTGAAGGAAGGCGTCGTTCTTGAAATCGCCGGTAGGGCTCGTAAATGACAAGTGTCGTTCGGACAAGCCTCTGGCAGAGGCCAATATTTGACGTTCAATCCCAAGGATTGCACTATCAGTGTTTCGAGCTCATACCCAGCCACTTCCACGGAGCAAGCCATGGCCCTTGAAGACGACATCGCAACTCTCACCGTGCTCGTACAGGACATGCTCGCAGAGTCAGGAGAAATAGCCGGTTTTGAAGCAAGAGCGTGGCTGGACCGTTGGCTTACTGGTGTGGTCCCAGCATTGGGAAATCGGAGACCTATCGATGTGCTCAATGAGCCCGATGGCCTGGAGGTAGTGAGGAGCTTGCTCTCGCGAGCCCAATCTGGTGCGTACTCGTAAGCAAAGGCAGGGAGTTGGCTAGCCGTTATTCGATCTGAATCTCTCGCCATCCCCGTCGGCCGATTCACACCCTGCAGAATGCCAAGGCTATGCCCTCAAGCCAGAGCTCCCCGTATCTCCCTGCGTCAGTTCCCCGTAGCGCGGACGTCGCTCTGTACCTAGATCTCGATGGTGTTGTTCACCATGAAAAAGTGCTCTGGCATCCCAGGAAGGGTATCTACATGAGCCCGTATGAGGCGGCAGGACACACTCTTTTCGAATGGGTGCCTATCTTGGAGTCTGTGCTTGAACCATACCCGGCAGTCGCTCTTGTGCTGAGTAGCACTTGGTGCATCCGCCCCGGATACAGCGCTACCCTCAAACGCCTTCCGGCCGCTTTGCGTGCCCGGTTCATTGGTGGGACGTACCACAAGCGTGTCCATGGCGTGGACCCCTGGAACCTGTCCATGTTTCGCGCCACCCCCCGGGGTGTGCAAGTTCAAGAAGACGCGCAACGCCGAAAGCCCCGGCAGTGGATTGCTCTCGATGACGATTTGGAAGGTTGGCCTGACTCCTGTCGGGAAAATTTGGTCGCGTGCGAAGGAACTACCGGCTTGTCCAACCCTGTAGTTCAACACGAGTTGAAGGAAAAACTGCGCAGCTGCCATGCGGGGTTGCCCGCCTAACCCCGTAGTTTCTGAAAACAACCAACCGATGATGCGACGCCACTCCGACATCCTCGCGGTCTTGCAATCTGTCGATGGCATCGTGAAGCGTCGCCACGCACTCTCGATCTTGGCCAATGTGCTCAGCCGTCGGACAGCCGGTACCGGCTTCATGGATTTGGATATCGGCCCGTTGGTTCTCGAAGCGCCAGCTCGCCATATCGGCGAGGTATTCGCCTTGTTCTCACGTCCGATGGCCATGCTCAAGCAGGCTTTTGCATTGAACTTGCCCCGCACTTCGTAATTCAGTAGCAAGGTTAGCGGCCGCAACGCGCCGTAGGGCGCCATTGATTGAGTCCCCATGAAAACACACTCAACGTCAACGACTCGCCACCGCACAAACAACGCACCAAGCGCAATTGAACATCCGTCGCCCTACGCGTCTGCCGCTCAGACAAAGGCCTTTCTGGCTGGCAGCCTGGCCGCCCGGACGGCTCGCTTGGAAGCCAATGACATGCTCAGCACAGACATGGCTGCGGATCTGGTCGGTACCACCCCAGTGACAATCAATGCGTGGATCGCTAAAGGGCGGGCTATCGGATTGACCCAAACTCGGCATGCTTTCAAGTTGCCCAGTTGGCAGTTTGAACCTGCCCTATGGGATGCAGTGCCCAAGCTTTCAAAAGCCTTGGGAACCACTGAGGGCTGGGCTCTGCTTGCCTTCTTGGAGACGCCTTCGGGCGCTTTGGGCGGAAGGACACCGCGGCAGGCGATAGAGCAGGGTCATCTGGTCCGTGTAATTGAAGTGGCGGGTGCTGAGGGCTATTGACCCCTCCACGCCCCATGAAACTCGCAGATCTTCAGTAAATCCGTGACTTCTAGCTTCTAGCCCCGCAGCTTCTTTTCCGTGTTAGCAATCAGGCGCCCCTGCGGGCACGGTGAAGATAGGGATACGGCTACTCCTGTTTCGATGCTCGGCCACGATGTGACGATCCTGGTGACCAAAACAGTCCGGCAACGGCCTGAGAAGATTGAGCTGGAGCTCCGCTGCTCCTCCTGAGCGCCAGCTCGCCAAATCAGTGGTTCTCGACAGGAGCGGCAATCATCAGGGCGCGTTCTTCAGCATACAACCGTCGACGCTTGGGCACCTTGACAATGCCTTTGATGTCGTCGGCGTTCTCATTTATTTACGCGCACGGACAGTCGTGCGACTGCTACGCAGCGGTTGCCGTCGCTCGTCCTGCCGCTATGGAAGTCCGCTGACGATCTCTCATCGGTCGTTCGGAGTAGTGGGCCATATTTTTGGATGGAGATAGAGAACACCAATCTATTAGCTCCTCACATGGCTTGCGCTTTCAAGCCAGCTTAAGCAGGTCCGCGAGGTCCATAGGCGGCTCGATAAAACGTTAAGAGCCTCTTAGCATGCAACTCGCCAAGCATGATCGCATCGGCATAGCCTTACATGCCTTGGCGACTGCCGCTCTCGATCTTGACGCCCGGTTGATTTTTGCGAATGGGCTTGACCTTCTCGTCGTGACAAGGTTCATAGTCAAAACATGAATCAACTGAAGGAGGCTCACATGGTCCGTTTCAATGTTCCTGACATGACGTGCGGTGGTTGCGCCCAGCGCATTCGTCGAGCAATAGCTCAGGCCCCAATGCCGGCGGGTGTCGAAGTAGAAATCGATGTGGCCGCGCGGCAGGTCCGCGTTCCTGGGCAAGCCGAAGACGACACTGTGGAGCTTGTTCGCTCCGCAATTGAGCGTGCCGGATACAAAGCAGACGCCGTGGTGGGGACTTCATCGGGCCGAACAACCGGTGGCTGCTGCTGTGCGTCTCGGTCCACAACCTCTGTTGATGTGAATCAAGGCGCTGCGAACCGTACGTCGTCATGCTGCAATTGAACCTACAAGGAGACCATCATGCGTCTGAATATCGTCGCTGGGCTGTTGACAACCCTTTTCGTGGCGGGATGTGCCATCGCGCAATCTCCAAAACCTACGGACGAACACGCAGGCCACCACCCCGGTGATGCGCAGAGCGGTGGCGTAGCCACCCAGTCTGCCCCGACAGCTACTACCCCGCCAGCACCGGACGCCTTTGATCGTCAGATGAAGGCGATGCAGGAAATGCACAAAAAAATGCAGGCGGCCAAGACTCCCGCCGAACGTTCTGCTCTGATGGACGAGCACATGAAGCTCATGCAGTCCGGCATGGCCATGATGGGTGCTGGTAATTCTGGTGGCATGGGTATGGGGATGATGCAGCAAGGGGCGCAGGCCAAACCTGCCGCACCTGCAGCCTCTGGAAACTCGGGCATGGGAGGCGGCATGATGGGCATGCACGCTCAAATGGAGCGCCGCATGGCCATGATGGAACAGATGATGCAAATGATGGTGGACCGCCAAGCGGTCATGCCATCCAAGTGAGAACCGCACGAACAAGTGGCACGTCAATGAAATAGAAGGTACGCCGACGGCTTCCTCCGTCACCAGGCCCGCGTTTCGTATTGGTACTGCGCCGGCGTCAGAGACCGGCTTTTGTTCGGCAGATGCGGCCAGCGCGACTTTCATCAGAACCAACGCGGCTGAGAAAACCAACCCATGCGAAGTCGCGCCTGTGTGTTTCCCCGGCAGTTACGGGGTATCTGCGGATCCGGCTACAACGCGCCCGCTCTATTTCCCCACTTGCAACCCTTTCAAGGGGGAGGGACCAGACGCTCGCATCGGCTCGCCCGAGTGCGAACTGTGGCCGCTGAAAAATAGCATTCGCCATATAATCTAATAATCGTTGGATTAAAAGATCATGAATGCTCGAACGTTGAAAGACCTGCTATACGAGCAGGTTGCCCGCATCGGAAAGTCCCTCTCAAGCCCAAAACGGCTAGAGCTGTTGGAGCTGCTTGCCCAAAGCGAGAAATCGGTCGAGACCTTGGCCTTGCAGGCTGGTATCGACTTGCGCCTGGCCAGCGCGCATCTCAAAGCGCTGCGGGAAGCCCGTCTGGTGGCAACCCGGCGCGATGGTCGGCACATCTACTACCGCCTCAGTGGTCAAGACGTGTCTCAACTGTGGGTCGCCCTGCGGGAGACCGCTGAGGAGCACTTGGTCGAGCTGCGGGTTGCTCTGGGGCAGATGACGTCTCAACCGGATACCTTGGTATCGGAGGGACGGGAGAGCCTGCTGGAAAAAGCACGGCACGGAGAGATCGTCGTGATCGACGTACGCCCTTCCAGCGAATTCAACGCGGGGCATTTGCCTTTTGCGCGCTCTATGCCGCTGGATGAGCTGGAAAAGCGTCTGGCTGATCTGCCTGCGGATCGCACCATCGTCGCTTACTGCCGGGGGCCTTTCTGCCTCATGTCTGACGAGGCAGTGCAACTGCTGCGCGCCCGTGGCTTCGTAGCCAGAAAGATCAGTGACGGTGTCAGCGAGTGGGCTGCCAGCGGCCTGCCCATCGAAACCTCCGCGCAGTGAGGCCATTGAGTCGGCCCTCAAAGCGAACTGATCGCCTGGACAGCAAAGGCCGACAAGTTCTCGTTTTTTAAGGAGGCACCTATGTTCTTCAAGCAACTGGCGACCAAGGAGTCCTCCTTGTCGTACTTTTTCGGCTGCGCTGGACAGGCCAAGGCCATCGCGGTCGACGTAGTGGCTGGCGACGAGGATTGGTTCATGCAGGCGGCCCGTGAAGCCAATGTCGAAATCACCCACGTCATCGACACCCATGTCCACGCCGATCATTACTCGGGTGGTCGTTCGTTGGCCCAGAAGGTTCATGCCCCCTATTGCCTGCACGAATCCAATCACGGTCAGGTGCAGTACGACTTTCTGCCATTGCAGGACGGACAGCTGCTCGATGTCGGCAATGTCAAAGTCAAGGTTCTGCACACGCCAGGGCATACGCCGGACAGCCTGTGTCTGCTGGTCACCGACAAGCGGCGCGGTGAGGCTCCCTGGTTCGTCGTGACCGGTGACACCCTATTTGTTGGCGCCATTGGTCGGCCTGACTTGGCTGGACAGGAGCAGCAGATGGCGGGTGTTCTCTATGACACCTTGCACACCAAGCTTCTGTCGCTCCCTGACGAAATCGAAATCTATCCGGGGCACCAGGCTGGCAGCGCCTGTGGTGCGGGCTTGTCTGGCAAGCCCTCTTCAACGCTGGGATTCGAGAAACGCTGGAATCCGGCATTGACCATGGAGCGCGGCGCCTTCATCAGCTTCCTGACGCAAGAGATTACCCCGCGACCGGCCGCCATGGATGCGATGGTGCGTTTCAACCTCGGTATGGAGGGCTGAACGATGCACACGGCCACCGTCCGCCTGGGGTTGCGTGAAAACCTGGGCCAGTTCTCTTTGCTGGTCCTGGTCAATGCCTTCGTCGGCGCGATGGTGGGCCTGGAGCGCAGCATTCTTCCGGCCATCGCCGAGCAAGAGTTCCACATTGCGGCGCGGGCGGCGATTCTGTCGTTCATCGTCGTCTTCGGCATCACCAAGGCGCTGACCAACTACTTTGCGGGACGACTTTCCGACCGCTATGGCCGCAAACATGTCCTGGTGGCTGGATGGCTTGTTGCAGCCCCTGTGCCCTTTATGCTGATGTGGGCGCCCGATTGGAACTGGATCGTCGCGGCCAATGTGCTGCTGGGGGTGAGCCAGGGCCTCACTTGGTCTACCACCGTCATCATGAAGATTGATCTTGTGGGGCCCAAGCAGCGTGGCCTTGCGATGGGTCTCAATGAGTTTTCTGGGTACTTCGCAGTGGCGGGCAGTGCGCTCGCCACCGGCTGGCTAGCCTCCCACTACGGGCTGCGCCCGCAACCTTTCTACCTTGGTGTGGCCTATGTCCTGTTTGGCCTGGCGCTCTCGGTGCTGGCGGTCCGCGAGACCCGGCACTATGTGGCCCAAGAAGTGCGCACGCACCATGCCGGCCACGATGTGGCACTGCCCAGCCAGGGGGACATCTTCCGCCGCGCCTCTCTGACCGACAAAAACCTCTCCAGCATCAGCCAGGCAGGCCTCGTCAACAACCTCAACGATGGCATGGCCTGGGGCCTGTTTCCCCTGGTTTTTGCCGCTGCTGGCATGAGCTTGGCGCAGATTGGCACGCTCGCCGCAATCTGCCCGGCTGTCTGGGGAATGGCGCAGATTTTCACGGGAGCGCTGTCTGATCGCATCGGACGCAAACAACTGATCGTTTGGGGAATGTGGGTGCAGGCGGTGGGTGTTGCCGTCACCGCGCTGAGTGCAGGCTTTCTGGGATTCGGCTTTGGCGCAGTCCTTCTCGGGCTCGGCACTGCAATGGTCTATCCCACCTTGCTGGCGGCCATCGGAGATGTAGCCCATCCTGCCTGGCGCGCGTCTGCGGTGGGTGTGTACCGGCTCTGGCGCGATCTGGGCTACGCGGTCGGCGCGCTCCTGGCGGGTATCACGGCGGACCTTTTTGGGTTGGCCGCCGCAGTGTGGTTGGTCGCGGCCATCACCTTGCTGTCAGGTGTGATCGCTGCTGTGCGGATGAACGAAACACTCGCTGCTGAAAAAGCATGAGTGAGCACAAGCCGAAGATGCTGGGCTTCAGCTGCCCTCGCTATGATGCGGCCCACAAACAGTCAGGCAGGGTGACCGGCATCAATTGGCGCTGATCTCCATACCAACGCTTGTCACCCCACTGTCTGACCATGCGACGGGCTTGCCCTGGTGCATGCGGGCAATTGCACCAACGATGGCCAGGCCGAGCCCATGGTTGCTTTGCCCATGGCTGCGGGCTGGATCGGCGCGGAAGAATCGATCAAAAAAATGCGGAAGTATCTCGGGGTCAATCATGTCGCCGCAGTTGGTGACGGTGATGAGCACACGGTCCTCTTCCATCGCCTTGAAACCCACTTGAACAATCGAACCCGGCCTTGCGTACCGCGTGGCATTTCCCAGCAGGTTGGACAACGCCCGACGCAGCAGAGGGGCGTCGAAGGCGCCTTGCACGTCTCCTACCACCTTGGCCGTGAGTCCCGCCTCAGCCAGCGACGCCTCGTGGTAGTCCAGAACGTCCGCAGCCAACGACGCAAGGCTTGACACTGGTGCACGGCGCGCACCCACACCGCGATCCGCCTGGGATAGAAACAGCATGTCGTTGACAATGCCCGTCAGGCGATGCAGCTCCTCCAGATTGGATGCGATGACCTCCTGCATGTCCGCTTGGTCGGGGTGCCGGAGTGCCAATTCATTGTTGGCAATCAGCGTGGCCAGCGGTGTGCACAACTCGTGCGCCACATCCGCATTGAAGCCCTCCATCTGTGAATAGGCCTTCTCGATGCGTGCCAACAGTGCATTGAACTGGTCAATTAGTGGCACGAGTTCAAGGGGTTGCTCTCCGCCGTCGAGCCGCTGATGCAGGCTATCCGCAGACAGTGCACGTGTTTGACTGGCAAGCCTTCGCACTGGCGCCAGCCCGAGGTTGACCAGGGAAAATCCTCCCAGCGACACCACGATCGCGCCCCCAATTGCAGCCACGAGCAAAGTGACTGCGAGCCGATGCAGCAACTGGTTGTCGGTTTGTATGTCCAGCGACAGCTGCACGCGCAATACCCTTGACGCCAAGCCATCGACTTGTGCCACTTCGAATTGCCGTTGGCGCAGCACTGTATGCGAGTTCTGGTTCCGAGTGTGCGTGTAGAGCACAACTGCGTCGGACTGCAGAACTTCGAGAGAAAGATCCCCGTGCCCCACCAGAAAGTCATCGAGCTTGTGAGTCAGGTCCTCCGAATCCCGGTGCTCCTTGCCATCCGCCAGAAGGTGCCGGATAACGTTCTCCTTTTGCGCCAGCGTTTCCTCCTGGCGGTCACGAAAATTGAACTCCGTCACCAAGTAGACGGCCAGACAGACCAACCCGAGTCCGGCAAAACTCTGCAGCGCCAGCCACCACGACAGCCGCTGGCGCAACGACCGATGGCGGTCCAGTACCTTCATGCGTTGCGCTCTTCCATGACGTAGCCCATGCCCCTGATGGTGTGAAGCAGTGGTCTCTCAAAAGGAACGTCCAACTTGCTGCGCAGGCGACGTATCGCGACCTCCACAACGTTCGTGTCACTGTCGAAGTTCATGTCCCACACCTGTTCGGCAATCTCGGTGCGAGACAGCACCTCACCGTTGCGCCGTAGGAACAGCGTCAAAAGCAGGAACTCCTTGGATGTCAGATCCAGCCGTTGGCCACTCCTGGAGGCTTTGCGCCGTACCAAGTCCACTTCGAGGTCAGCCAGGCGCAGCTGCGCGGGTTCGGATGTGTCCCTCGCGCCCTGGGTACGCCTGAGCAGGACCTGGATGCGGGCATTCAGTTCGGAAAACGCAAAGGGCTTGACCAGGTAATCGTCTGCGCCGGTTTGCAGTCCCAGTACCCGGTCCTCCACGCTGACCCGGGCCGTCAGCATCAGTACCGGTGTCTGCCTGGATTTACGAAAAGCGGTCAGCAAGCTGAAGCCGTCGATGCCCGGCAGCATGGCGTCGAGCACAAGCAGGTCATGTCCGCCTTCCAGCGCCATGTGCAAACCGTCTACCCCGTTGTGCGCAACATCCACCACGTAACCGACTTCCCCAAGACCCTTTCGCAGGTATTCGGCCAGCTTCACTTCGTCTTCGATGAGAAGAATTTTCATACGCCGATTCTCGAAGAATGTGGGGCGTCCGTAGATTACGAATTTGTCATCTGGCTGTTGGCGCAGTGTCGTGGGCCGCTTTCTAAAGTGCACTCCATGTCGAAAGGCATAGCCGAGGCAAGTCGCCAAAGGCTCACTTGAACCAAGAGACGCACCCATGACTACTCGTAAATCCCTAGATTTTTCACTGGCCGCCCTGATGATCGTCGCCCCTGGCCTGGCCTCTGCCTCGTCGCTGTATCACCCCACGGGTGGTGAAGTCGGCTACACCACACACCCTGATCATGTTCAAAGCACCAAATCCCGTGGTGAAGTGATGCAGTCCGTGGAAGCCGCACGCAAGGATGGAACACTGGCGGTCCTGTCGCGTGGGGGGGCGCTACCCATCAAGGCAACCGGCCCAGCCAAAACTCGTGACCAAGTGCAGCAAGAGTACCTGGGCATGTCCGCTGCCGAAAAGCAGCGCCTGCAGGAAATGTACGGCGCAGGCGGCTGAGCATTGGCATGCAGTGATCACCGACAGGTACACTCGCCCCGATGCGCCGCGCCTTCCTCATCTGCCTGATGGTGCTGCTGCCCTTCCAGTTTTCCTGGAGCGCGGCGGCAGCAACCTGCATCCATGAGCAATTAGAAGGCACGTCGCACTGGGGCCACCATGAAGCGGAGCACGTGGAAGATGCGTCCGCCGAACCGGGAAGCGATCATGTCTCCCTCGATGGGGAGTCCCTTGGTGGTTCAGTGAATGCGGACCACCATCATCTGCCGGGTGCCTACCCATTCCCCTCACTCTTCGTGCAGCCATTCCTCGTGGGGACTGTCTCCGTATCCCCGCCTGAGCTGAGCGTGGATTTCTCCACAGCAACGACATCAGGACTCGAACGCCCTCCCAAGGCCCTCGCTGAAACTCTTCGGCGGGAAGGGCCTGGGCATGTTTGAACGCTTCTTGACCTAGCAAGGGGGCGAGCGTCGCCCCCCATCTCGCCGAATTCCTCCTGTTTCAGTGATCAGCGGAGAATTCGATGCGATACCCTTTGTTGCCGTTCTTGGGAGCGGCTTTTCTTGTGCCCGTGGCATTTGCCCAGGGCACTCCCCCAATATCTGCACCTGCAGTAGTTCAAATACCTGAGCGGCCAAGCTTGGGCATGGGGCAACTCTCCCTTCGGCAGGCTGTAGAGCAGGCGCTGGCGCACCATCCCGAACTGGCCGTTGCCGATGCTGAAGTGCAAGCGCTGGGCGGCGCGAGCCTTCAGGCCCGCGCACGCCCCAATCCCGAGTTGTCCTTCACACAAGAAGGCACCAAAAGCCCATCGCGCACGACCACAGTGCAGATCAATCAGCCCATAGAGCTGGGTGGCAAGCGGCAGGCCCGTATGACGGCGGCTGAGAGGGCCGCCGAGCTAGCCCGGGCAGACCTGTCTGCGCGCCGCCATGCCATTGCCGCAGCGGTAGTGACGGCATTCTTTGACGTGCTCACCATCCAGGAGCGTCTGCGTCTCGCCGAGGCGGCGCTGGAGTTGTCCCAGAGGTCAAGCCTGGCGACATCGCAGCGCGTGAAAGCTGGCAAATTGTCTCCTGTCGAAGAAACCAAGGCCAAGGTTGCCGAGGCCAATGTGCGCATTGAACTGGCGCAAGCCCGTTCGGAATCCAGTGCCGCCCGTGCGCGCCTTGCAAGCGCAATGGGCAGTCCCCTGGGGCCCCTTGTACTGGAAGGTCGGCTCGACGATTTGCCTCCGATCCAGAACTATGAGGGGTTTCAGGCACAGCTGGATCAATCGCCCGCGTTGCAGCGCGCAGAGATGGAAGTTCGACGCCGGCAAGCCCTTACCGCCGTGGAGAACGCACGGCGCATCTCGGACATCACGGTCAGCCTGGGCGCCAAACGCGATCAGGAGCAAGGCCGTACCCAGGCGGTGATCGGACTATCGATCCCGCTTCCCTTGTTTGACCGCAACGAAGGCAACATCCTGGAAGCCCTCAAGCGCGAAGACAAGGCGCGCTTGGAACTGGCATCCACGCGCATGCAGCTGGAAAGTGAGGCGCTCCAGGCGCGTGAACGCCTGTCCAGTGCCCGCGCGGAAGCACAGTCGCTTGCTGCGGATGTCGTTCCCGGAGCCCAGTCGGCCTATGACGCCGCCACCAAAGGGTTCGAGCTGGGAAAGTTCAGTTTCTTGGAGGCATTGGACGCCCAGCGCACGCTTCTCCAGGCGCGCAGCCAGTACCTCAAAGCCCTTGCAGAAGCCCATCGCGCAAGCGCCGAACTCCATCGAATTTTGGGCACTGACGCGCTGACCAGTGCGCGTTGAACTCCGGAGCACATTCATGACTACCAAACCCAAGAAGCAATGGCTGGCCATCGCGGCCGTCCTCATCGTTACCCTCGTTCTCGGGGCCTTCATCGTCAGTGGGAAGAAGAGTTCCAGCGGTGGTGACGAGCACGGCCACCAGGAAGCAGAAGCTGGCGAGGCACACAAGGATGACGACAAACATGCTGAAGCCGAAAAGCCCGCCAAGGGCCCCCACGGCGGCAAGCTCCTGAAATCCGGTGATTACGCCGTGGAAGTCACCATCTTCGAGACCGGAGTGGAGCCTCAGTTTCGGCTTTACACCTATCTGGGCGGCAAGCCCATCGACCCCGCCCAGAGCCAGATCCAGCTGAGCTTGCTGCGGCTGGGGCAGCCGCCGCAGGCCTTCACGTTCCGCAAGGAGAAGGACTACTTGCTCGGAGACGCGGTGGTGGAGGAACCCCATTCATTCGAAGTCAAGGTTGCCGCCACCTACGCGGGAAAAACCCACGAGCTGGGGTACGAGCAGGTGGAGGCGCGGATCGCGATGTCTGACGATCAGCTCAAATCAGCCGGTGTTGAATTGGGAGTAGCAGGCCCGGCCAAGATTGGTACCACCCTGCGCCTCTTGGGCGAGGTCAAGTACAACAGCGACCGGACCGTGCAGATGGTTCCGCGCCTGGCAGGACTCGTTGAGCAGGTGCTGGTCAGCGCGGGAGATACGGTCCGCAAAGGCCAGGTGATGGCCATTCTCAGCAGCCAGGTACTTGCAGACCAGCGCGCCGAGCTGCTGGCCGCACAGCAGCGCCTGTCCCTCGCGCGCACAACGTACGAACGCGAAAAAAAGCTCTGGGAAGAAAAAATCACCGCTGAGCAGGACATGCTCAGCGCGCGGTCCGCCATGCAAGAAGCGGCGATTGCCGCGCAAAGTGCCCAGAGCAAGTCAGCGTCCCTGGGCGGCGATGCGGCAAGCGGTGGTCTCACCCGATACGAGTTGCGCTCGCCCATTGACGGCGTCGTAACAGAGAAGCGCATCTCGCTGGGCGAAGCCGTCAAAGAGGACAGTGCTGTCTTCACAGTCTCGGATTTGTCTTCTGTCTGGGTGGAGGCTCCGGTATCGAGCCAGGACCTTGGCGGTTTGGCTGTGGGCCAGCCGACCCAGGTGCGGGCCAATGCGTTTGAGGCCACCGCGACGAGCAAGGTGACCTACATCAGCGCGCTCGTCGGCGAACAAACACGCAGCGCAATGGTTCGCACCACGCTGCCCAACCCCAAGGGACTGTGGAGGCCCGGTCTGCCCGTCACGGTGGAAGTGCTGCTGGAAGAGAAGGAAGTGCCGGTTGCAGTCTCCGCTCAGGCGGTGCAGGACCTGCGGGACTGGAAAGTGGTGTTCGGCCGCTATGGCGAGAGCCTGGAGGCGCGGCCCCTGGAGCTGGGACGCAGCGACGGTCGCATGGTGGAGGTGAAAGGTGGCCTCAAGGCCGGAGATCGCTACGCAGCCACCAATAGCTTTGTTGTCAAAGCGGAGCTGGGCAAAGCCGGCGCCAGCCACGACCACTGATGAAGGAGCTGCACATGAAACAGATCACCGCCATCATCCGGCCCCACCGCCTTGACGCAGTGGAAGCGGCACTGCACGCGCTGCCTCATCTCCCGGGGTTCACGGTTTTCCCGGCCCACGGTCATCCGCGAGGGCATGGTCACGACCACCACTTCGACAACGACGAATGGAGTCCCGACAACCACCAGCAGTTGGTTCTGATGGTGTTCTGCAACGACGGCGATGCCCCCGGCATCGTGGATGCCATTGCCAATGCGGCACGTACCGGCCAGAGCGGCGACGGCGTGATCGGCGTAGTCGAACTCGTCGATGTCGTGCGCACTCGCACGGGTGAACGCGCCGATGCCGCGCTCTAAGGGACACCACGATGTTTGAACGCATCATTCGCTTTGCCATCGATCAGCGATGGCTTGTGCTGCTGGCGGTTCTGGGAATGGCCGCGTTCGGCGTTTTCAACTACCAGAAGCTCCCCATCGACGCTGTGCCAGACATTACCAATGTGCAGGTACAGATCAATACCGAGGCTCCGGGCTATTCACCGCTGGAATCGGAGCAACGCGTCACCTTTCCCATCGAGACCGCCATGGCGGGCCTGCCCAAGCTGGAGCAGACACGCTCCATCTCACGCTACGGCTTGTCACAGGTGACCGTTGTCTTCAAGGAGGGGACCGATCTGTATTTCGCGCGCCAGTTGGTGAGCGAGCGCATTCAGGAAGCGCGTGGTCGACTCCCTGCAGGGCTGACGCCCTCGCTGGGGCCTATTTCCACCGGTCTGGGCGAAATCTACATGTGGACGGTGGAAGCCGAGCCGGGTGCACGCAAACCCAATGGCGGCGAGTACACCCCCATGGATCTGCGAGAAATCCAGGACTGGATCATCAAACCGCAGCTGCGCACCGTTCCGGGTGTCACCGAAATCAACACCATCGGCGGGTATGCCAAGGAGTTCCAGGTGGCGCCGTGGCCAGATAAGCTCGTGGCCCACGGATTGACGATTGCAGACCTGGTCACTGCCTTGGAGCGTAACAACGCCAACGTGGGTGCAGGCTACATCGAGCGTCGCGGCGAACAGTACCTGATCCGCGCGCCGGGCCAGGTGGGATCGATAGGAGACATCCAGAACGTGGTAGTCGCAACCACCAAGGGTGTGCCTGTCCGTATCCGTGATGTCGCGGATGTCATCCTCGGTAAGGAACTGCGCACCGGAGCGGCCACAGAGAACGGCCAGGAGGTGGTTCTCGGTACCGTCTTCATGCTGATTGGAGAAAACAGCCGCGACGTATCTACAGCAGTGGACAAGCGGCTCAAGGCCATCAACAAGAGCCTGCCCAAGGGGGTTATTGCCAAGACAGTCTATGACCGTACCGTATTGGTGGACAAAGCCATTGCGACCGTCAAGAAAAACCTGATGGAGGGCGCGTTGCTGGTGATCGCGATCCTGTTCCTTTTTCTGGGGAACATTCGGGCTGCCATCATCACGGCGCTGGTCATCCCGCTGGCGATGTTGTTCACGTTCACCGGGATGGTGAGCAACAAGGTCAGTGCTAACCTGATGAGTCTGGGGGCGCTCGACTTCGGCATCATCATCGATGGCGCGGTCGTCATCGTGGAGAACTGCATACGGCGTCTCTCGCACGCGCAGGCCGCTGCAGGCAGACCTTTGACACGCAACGAGCGATTCCACGAAGTGTTTTCCGCTGCCAAGGAGTCTCGCCGCGCGTTGATGTTCGGACAGCTGATCATCATGGTGGTCTACCTCCCCATCTTTGCGCTCACCGGGGTGGAGGGCAAGATGTTCCACCCCATGGCCTTCACGGTGGTCATTGCACTGCTGGGCGCCATGATCCTGTCAGTCACGTTCATTCCTGCTGCGGTCGCGCTTTTCATCGGCTCCAAGGTGAGCGAAACCGAAAGTCGCCTGATGCTCTGGGCTAAGCGCGGATACGCCCCCATCTTCGACTGGGTGATGGACAGAAAGCCACTGGTGCTTACGGCTGCAGCGGCCTGCGTGCTGTTGTCCGGGCTGCTGGTGACACGCATGGGCAGCGAGTTCGTCCCCAACTTGGATGAGGGTGATATTGCGTTACACGCGCTTCGCATCCCGGGGACCAGCCTGACGCAGGCGATTGGCATGCAGATTCAGCTGGAAAAAACGATCAAGGAGTTTCCCGAGGTGGATGCAGTGTTTGCGAAGCTCGGAACCGCCGAGATCGCCACCGATCCCATGCCCCCCAACGTGGCCGACAACTTCGTCATGCTCAAGCCGCGCGACCAGTGGCCGGATCCTAAGCGAACGAAGGCAGACCTTGTTGCTGCAATGCAGGCTGCAGTGGCCAAAGTACCTGGCAACAACTACGAGTTCACTCAGCCGATCCAGATGCGCTTCAACGAACTCATATCTGGCGTACGCAGCGATGTGGCGGTCAAGGTGTTTGGCGATGACATGGACCAGATGAATGAGAGCGCCGAACGGATTTCTCAGGTGCTGGAAGGCATCGCTGGTGCTGCGGACGTCAAGGTCGAGCAGACCACCGGGCTACCGATGCTGACCATCAAGATCGACCGGGAAAGAACTGCTCGCCTCGGCTTGAACGTGGCCGATGTACAGGACAGCGTGTCCGCCGCACTGGGTGGGCAGGAGGCTGGCCGCGTCTTTGAGGGGGATCGCCAGTTCGACATTCTGGTGCGCCTGCCTGACATTCTTCGCAGCGATATCGAAGCCATTGAGCGGCTGCCGGTCCGCCTGCTGGCCGCGGAAGGCTCCAGTACGCGCGGCTTTGTCCGCCTGTCGGATGTCGCGGCCATCGTTTCGGCTCCTGGACCCAACCAGATCAGCCGCGAAGACGGCAAACGTCGGGTGGTCGTGACGGCCAACGTGCGCGGACGGGACATCGGCAGTTTCGTGGCCGAGGCCCAGACCAAGTTGGCACAGCAGGTGGAAATACCAAGCGGCTACTGGACGCAGTGGGGGGGGACCTTCGAGCAACTCCAGTCAGCCTCCAAGCGGCTGCAGATTGTTGTCCCCGTGGCGCTGCTGCTGGTGTTCACCCTGCTGTTCGTGATGTTTGGTAACGCCAAGGATGGCTTGTTGGTGTTCACCGGCATACCGTTCGCACTCACCGGCGGCGTTGTGGCGCTGTGGTTGCGTGACATTCCCCTGTCGATTTCAGCAGGGGTGGGCTTCATTGCCCTGTCTGGTGTCGCTGTGCTCAACGGTCTGGTGATGATTTCCTACATCCGAAGCCTCCGAGAGGATGGGATGACACTGGATGCCGCCATCCGCGAAGGCTCCCTGACGCGGCTGCGGCCTGTGCTTATGACTGCATTGGTGGCCTCCCTGGGTTTTGTACCCATGGCCATTGCCGTAGGTACCGGGGCCGAAGTGCAGCGGCCACTGGCCACGGTCGTGATCGGGGGCATTCTGTCTTCCACCGCATTGACGCTGCTGGTGCTGCCCATGCTCTACGGCATGGCGCATCGCCGTCGCGAGAAGGACCACCAAAAGGAAGTGCAATCTGGTCATCTGGCCGAGGCCTGATCCAGTAAAGAACCCGGGCGAATGTCTGGGTCCTGATCTTTTCCAGGCTCGCTGCAGCCAGCGCTGCAGTGACTCTCTTACAGAGGTACAAATGCCATGATTTATAGATCAAGTTGGCTCGCGACTCTATTGGCTGCAGCGGCTTTAGCCGGGTGCGCAACCCCCGTGTATGAAAACCGCCTCGCCTGGAACGAGGGCTGGCGAATGGGTGTCGTCGTACAGGTAGGTTCTAACGAGGTGCTTCGAAGCAGGTACGAAGGGCAATGTCTTTGGACACCAAAACGCCCATCCATCGAGTCGCTGGCTGTCGTCCGGTGGAAGGAGATGAGCAGAGTTCGCTGGCGCGTTGCGGCTGTACCCAGTCCAACCGCCATCCAAGTGGGCTCGGCAGTCTATGTGAACGTATACAGCTGCGAGAGCCCAGTGGAAATGCGCACGGAGCCTTAGTTGCGCGAGCTGCCATAGCCTTTGGTTCCGATTGGCAATCAAAGCCCAAACTTGTCTCGACCTCAAAATCATCACCGTATGCCCCCGCAGCAACTTTGCACTCACCTTGGTAATATAGTCCCCTAGACTATTTTTATTGCTCCCCAATATGTCCCATACCTCTCGTGAAAAATCCAAATTGATCGCGCGTGTCCGCCGTATCAAGGGTCAGATCGAAGGAATCGAGCGCGCCCTAGATTCAGATGCACCCTGTGTCGAAGTGCTGCGTCAGATCGCGTCCGTGCGGGGTGCAGTCAGCGGCTTGACCGCCGAGGTGATGGAAGACCACCTGCGTGAGCACGTGCTGGCGCCGTCGGACGACACGGAGCGCCACCGGGGCGGTGAGCAAATGATTGAGGTCATCCGGGCTTACATGAAATGAACCTGTTGCACCTAAGTCACCTCCACATTGGAAAATACAAATGAGCTTTGCAACACCCACTGCAGTCGCCGAGTCAGCACACGACCATTTCTTTCTGGGCTCCGACCACGAGCGCAACGAGCGCAAAGTGTGGCTGGTCATTGCCCTCACGGCCAGCATGATGCTGGTTGAGATCATTGCGGGCACGCTCTACGGCTCAATGGCGCTGGTGGCCGACGGCTGGCACATGTCCACCCATGCAGGCGCTATGCTGATCACCGCATTGGCTTATCGCTTCGCACGCAAGCACGTGCGCAATCGGCGCTTTACGTTCGGCACGGGCAAACTCGGCGACCTGGCTGGCTTTGCGAGCGCAGTCATCCTGGCGTTGATTGCCCTGCTTATCGCTTACGAAAGCGTGGTCCGGCTGACCCAGCCGATCCCTATCGATTTCAACCAAGCGATCGTCGTGGCCGCCGTGGGTTTGGTCATCAACGTAGTCTGCGCCTGGCTGCTGAAAGACGATCACGCGCACCACGGTCACCACCACGGCCATCATCAACATGACTCTGAGCGCGGCGACAACTGCGGCCACGATGACCACCATGCGCCGGGCATGAGCCGCGACAACAATCTGCGCGCTGCGTACATCCACGTCTTGGCGGATGCGCTTACCTCGGTGCTGGCCATCGTCGCGCTGCTGGTCGGCAGCAGTTACGGGTGGCTGTGGGCTGACCCTCTCATGGGCGTGGTAGGCGCGCTGGTGATAGCCCGCTGGTCCTGGGGTCTGATCCGCGACTCTGGTAGTGTTTTGCTGGATGCCTCAGCCGAAGGAGAGGAAGTGCAGCTGGAGATCCGGGAGGCGATGGCGCCAACAGGAAGCAAGGTTACCGATCTGCACGTGTGGCAGGTCGGGCCGGGTCACTTCGCGGCCATTGTCTCGCTGACAGCACCGGAGCCGAAAGAGCCTTCGCACTACAAAGCGCTGATGGCGCAAATTCACGAGCTTTCGCATGTCACGGTAGAGATTCAGCGGCAGGTCACATGAGTATCGGGATCCTATTGAAGACCTGGGCCAAGCGGGTCAAGCGCGACGGCGTGACGCTTTGGTTTGCGGGCAAGCATCCCCGCACACCCTGGCATGCGAAGATTCTGGGAGTCTTTGTAGTTGCTTACGCACTGAGTCCCATCGACCTGATCCCGGATTTCATCCCCGTATTGGGTTACGTTGACGACATACTTTTGTTGCCAGCATTGATCTGGCTGACCGTGAAGCTACTGCCACCGGATGTCCTTGCGGAATGCCGCGTCCAGGCGGATGCTTGGATACGAGCTAAGGGTGCCAAACCCAGAAGTCAGTTTGGGATGGTGCTCGTCGTGATGGTGTGGTTGAGCGTAGCTACAGCGGCATGCTTGTGGCTCAAGCTGTATCTATAGGTTGGCCCCCGCGCGTAACTCGAGGGACTCTTCTTGCACCGAATTTCCTTGACATTCTCTAGATCGCCTCGCTGAATCGACCGGCGCAAGGCCCCCTATGCCCCTTACTTCCGCCCCCAAGCGAGACGTACTTCAGATGTGGGGATGTGTTCGGTTCCTTTGCATCCATACTTGATCGATAGCTCCATTGGGTGCCATTGATGGCGGCCACGGTGCTCTTATCGGGTCTTCAGTTTTGAGCGATAGCGACAGGGGGGCGCCGCTGACCTGGTGGCGCCGCTTTGATCGGCACCCATGCCATGGAGCCAGTCCGATTGAAGCTGCATTGCCTGACGTCGCCACGCAGCCTGTCTATCAGCAAACTCGACGCCCCCAAGGGGGCCGCCCTAAGCCGGCCTCACGAAGCCTCAGTGTCAGGCTGATTGCGTTTTCTCGGCTTTCTCATCAGCACATAGGTCGCAGGAATCACAAACAGGGACAGCAGCGGCGCTGTCACCATACCGCCCAGCATAGGGGCCGCGATGCGGCTCATGACCTCCGAGCCTGTCCCGCTGCTCCACACGATGGGCACCAGGCCCGCCAGAATGACTGCCACGGTCATGGCCTTGGGTCGGACGCGCAGCACAGCACCTTCACGGATCGCATCCAGTAGCTCTTCCAGCGTGGGCTGCCTGCCGTCTGGACATCTCTGTGCGAGTGCCTGCTTGAGGTAGATGAGCATGACCACCCCGAACTCTGCCGCGACCCCCGCAAGGGCGATGAAGCCCACACCGGTGGCGATGGACAGGTTGTAGTTCATCAGGTACAGGAACCAGATGCCCCCGGTCAATGCGAACGGCAGCGTCGCCATGATCAGTCCTGCCTCCCCCATGCGCGAGAAGGTCAGGTACAACAGCACGAAGATGATCAGCAAGGTGGCAGGCACCACTACTTTCAGGCGGGCATTGGCCCGCTCCAGGTACTCGAACTGGCCTGAGTACGTGATGCTGACCCCGGGCTCCAGCTTGATCTGTCGGCTCACGGCATCGCGCAGCTCATTGGCCACGGAAGCCAGATCGCGCCCCCGCACATCGACATACACCCAGCCAGATGGGCGGGCGTTCTCGCTCTTGAGCATGGGCGGCCCATCGGTGATGGAGACGCTGGCCACCGTGCCCAGCGTGATCTGCTGCCCCATGGGGGTGGAGATGGGCAACTGGGCCAGGCGTTCTGGCGAGTCTCTCCACTCACGCGGATAGCGCAGGTTGATCGGGAAGCGGGCCAAGCCCTCGACCGTTTCAGACACGTTTTCACCACCGATAGCCCCGGAGACCACGGCCTGGATTTCGCTCACGTTCAGCCCGTACCGCCCTGCGGCCGTGCGGTCGATGCGGACATCGACGTAGCGCCCCCCCGTCAGGCGCTCTGCCAACGACGAAGTCACTCCCGGAATGCCCTTGGCGACCTGCTCGACTTGGGCAGCGATCCCGTCGATCACCTTCAGGTCGTTGCCGGTCACCTTGACCCCGATGGGACTCTTGATGCCGGTGGCCAGCATGTCAATCCGGTTGCGGATGGGTGGAATCCAGATGTTGGACAGGCCAGGAATCTTGACGGCCTTGTCCAGCTCCTCGATCAGACCCTCGGGCGTCATTCCTGGACGCCATTGGTCTCTGGGCTTGAGCTTCACCGTGGTCTCGAACATTTCCAGCGGTGCCGGATCGGTTGCAGTCTCCGCGCGGCCAGCCTTGCCGAAGACGCGCTCGACCTCGGGAACCGTCTTGATCATCCGGTTGCTCAGTTGCAGAAGCTCCGTCGCCCGCTGTGCCGACAGGCCCGGGAGCGCCGAAGGCATGTACAGCAGATCGCCTTCATCGAGCCTGGGCAGGAACTCGCCCCCCAGCCGCGAGAGGGGCCAGATCGTGGTCGTCAGCGCCAGCACGGCGATGACCAGTGTGGATTTGGGGCGGTGCAGAACCCATTCCAGGCAAGGCCGGTACACGGCAATCAGCGCGCGCGTGATCGGGTTCTTTTGCTCATCTGGGATGCGGCCCCGGATCCAGTAGCCCATCAGGACCGGGATCAGCGTGACCGAGAGGGCCGCAGCTGCGGCCATCGCGTAGGTCTTAGTGAACGCCAGCGGTCCAAACAGGCGACCTTCCTGTGCTTCCAGCGTAAAGACGGGCACGAAGGACAAGGTGATGATGAGCAGCGAGAAGAACAGCGCGGGGCCTACCTCCTCGGCGGCTTCGGTGATTACCTTCCAGCGCTCTTCCCCGACCAACTGCCGGTCGGGATGCTTGTGCTGCCAGGCCTCCAGCTTCTTGTGGGCGTTCTCAATCATCACCACGGCTGCATCGACCATGGCGCCCACGGCGATGGCAATCCCGCCCAGGGACATGATGTTGGCGTTGATGCCCTGGTAGCGCATCACCAGAAACGCCGCCATGATCCCCAGCGGCAGAGAAATGATGGCGACCAGTGCCGAGCGCAAGTGCCAGAGGAACAAGACGCAGACCACAGCCACCACGATGAACTCCTCCACGAGTTTGGTGGTGAGGTTCTGGATCGCCCGCTCAATGAGTGCGCTGCGGTCGTAGGTGGTGACGATCTCCACGCCCGGGGGCAGGCTGCTTTGCAGCTCGCTGAGCTTGGCCTTGACGGCTTTGATGGTTTCCTGGGCATTCTTGCCCGAGCGCAGAACCACCACGCCACCGGCCACCTCGCCATCGCCATCGAGTTCGGCGATACCGCGCCGCATCTCTGGCCCGATCTGGAGCGTGGCGACATCGCCCAGACGCACGGGAATCCCGGCGCGCGATACCAGCGGGATGGAACGAAAGTCGTCCAGCGTCTTGAGGTAGCCGCTGGCCCGCACCATGTATTCGGCCCCGGACAACTCCAGCACCGACCCTCCCGTTTCCTGGTTCGCTCCCAGGATGGCATCACGCACCTGCCCCTGGGTCAGCCCTTGGGCTGCGAGCTTGATCGGATCGAGCACCACCTGGTACTGCTTGACCATGCCGCCCACCGACGCCACTTCCGCGACATTGGGCAGGCTCTTGAGTTCGAATTTCAGGAACCAGTCCTGCAGGGCCCGCAGCTGGGCGAGATCGTTCTTGCCGGTGCGGTCCACCAGCGCATATTGGTAGATCCAGCCGACCCCGGTGGCGTCGGGGCCGAGCGACGATTTGGCCGTGGCGGGTAGTCGCCCCTGCACCTGGTTCATGTACTCCAGCACCCGGGAACGTGCCCAGTACAGGTCCGTGCCGTCCTCGAACAGGATGTAGACAAACGAGTCGCCAAAGAACGAGAAGCCGCGCACCGTCTTGGCGCCCGGGACGGACAGCATGGTGGTGGCCAGCGGGTAGGTCACCTGGTTTTCCACGATCTGCGGCGCCTGGCCGGGGTAGGAGGTGCGGATGATGACCTGGACATCCGACAAATCGGGGAGCGCGTCCACGGGGGTGCTGCGCACGCCCCACACGCCCCAGGCCGTGAGCATCACGGTCGCCAGCAGAACCAGGAGTCGGTTCGCCACCGACCAGCGGATCAGACGTGCGATCATGGCTTGATCCTTTCCACGGCAGTGATCACGAAGTCCTTGCCTTGCTGCTGGAAGGTGAACTTGACCTGCTGCTCCGGTTTCAGGGCCTTGGCCAGCTCTGGGTTTGCCAGCTTGAATGGCATGGTCATGCCGGGCCACTTCAGTTCAGGCACGGCCTCGTGGGTAAGGGTCAGCTCGGTGGGGGTGACCTCATCGACCACCCCTCGCACCGTAAAGCTCTTGGACGCCGGAGCCGCAGAGGCCGAGGAACCCTGTTCAGCGATGGGTTGTGCGCTGCTGCCGGGAGGTTGAGCGGGCATGATGCCTCGCAGGCTGGCTTCCGAGTCGATCAGGAACTGCGCCGAGGCGACCACCTGCTGCCCTGCGGTGAGTCCGCTTTGAATGACGAGTCGGTCATCGATTTCCGCGCCAAGTTGTACCTGGACGGGGTGGTACTTGCCGGGGCCGTCCACCACGTAAACCAGTGCCCGCTTACCGGTTCGGATCACCGCTTCACTGGGTACCAGCAGCGCCGGTTGGGTGCGTCCCGCCAGGACAATCTGCCCGGACATGCCCGCCTTCAGGCGCTGGGCGGGGTTGGGAAGCTCCAGGCGCACGCGCACCGTGCGGGTGTCCCGGTTGGCCTCTGGGAGGATGCTCACGACACGGGCTTTGAGGGTTTCTCCCGGAAACGCGGCCAGGCGCACCTGGGCGTCCTGCCCCAGTTGCAAGGGACCGCTTTGCGCTTCGGGAACGGCCGCTTCGATCCAGACGCTGGCCAGACCGTTCACGCGCACCAGGCTGGCCCCCGCAGAGACCGTCATGCCCTGGCGCACCATCAGTTCGGCCACCATCCCTGCTTGTGGGAAGGTCACCGTGTAGCGGCCCTGAGGTTCGCCCGTGCGCTCCACCTGGGCCACGAGCGAGGCAGGCATGCCCAGCAGTGACAACCGATGACGCGAAGCGGCCGTCAGCGACTCTTCCTTGAGCGCCCGGACAGCGAGGAACTCGCGCTGCGCAGCCACCCACTCAGGCAGCAGTAAATCGGCCAATGGCGCGCCTGCGGCCACCACGTCACCCGGGGCCCGGGCATAGACACGCTCCACAAATCCTGCAGAACGCGCCTGGACGATACTCACATCCCGGTCATTGAGCTGGACCGTGCCCAGCACGTCCACATCGGATCCAATGTCGCGCTGCTCCACCGTGGCGGTGCGCAGGCCGAGGGCTTGCACCGCTTGTGCCGAGACATTCAAACCGGTGCTTTGTTGTGCGTCCTCATCGGCGTACTTGGGAACCAGCGCCATGTCCATGTAGGGCGACTTGCCTGGCTTGTCGAACTTCTGCGTTGGCACCATGGGGTCGTACCAGTACAGCACCTTGCGGTCGGCCTTCGCCGCTTCTGCCGATGGAGGGGTAGCGCCAGATGGATGACTGCTCGCAATGCGCCATTGGGAGACGCCCCAACCGAGGGCAATGCCAGCAGCCACCAGTGCCACGGCCACAGTGGTCTTCTTGAAAACGGTATTGGTCATGTGGTTCTCCCTTCAGTCCGCGATCAGGCTGTTCAGACGGGCAATCACGGTGTCCCGCTGCGCCTGCAGATCAATGAGCCGCCAGTGCGTCTCCCGCACTTGGGCCCTTGCCGCCAGCACGGCGCTCAAGTCGCCTTTGGCTGACTGGTAGTTGGCCAGCGCGAGTTCGGCACGCCCCTGTGCCAAGCCCATGCCCGCCGATTGCAGCCGCTCGATCTGACTGTTCAGTGCCGCCAGCTCTGAGGCGCTGTCCTCCAGCTCCTGCAGGTGCCTGCGGGTCACGTCTTCCTGCTCGGCGTCCAGGCGCTGCAGCTCCAGCTGCTTGGCCTTGATCTGGGGTCCCTGGCGCCGCTCCTGTTGCCAGGGAAGGTCAAAGGTCACCTGGAAGGACACCATGTCGCCCCAGCGTCGGTCGCGGCGGCTGTAGGCGACTTCCCAGGACCAATCACCCTTGGTTTCTGCTTGGGCTTCGCGCGTTTCCGCCAAGGCCATGGCCTGCATGGCGGGGTACTGCGCAAGTTCCGCGTGGCGGTGTACCTCAGACCGCAGTTGATCCAAGGGGCGGCTCAGCGGCCCAGGAGTTCCCTGTAGCGCCTCGTCGGCGCGAGCGCCAACCCAGCGCCGCAACATCGCCCTGGCCTTGGATCGGTCCCGCTGCAGATCGTCCCTGCGATCCGACAGCGCAAGCGCCTCCTGCCTGGCCATCAGCAGGTCTGCGGCCTGGGCCGTGCCTCCGGCGATGCGGGCGGGCAGGCTGTCCTGCAGGCGCTGGTTCTCACTCAGTAGACCGGTGAGTACCTGGTCACGTTGCTCGATAGCCTGGGCCAGGATCCACGCTTGACTCAGTTCCTGGCGGATCTGCAGGCGCTGGACCGCCAGGGTGGCGCGTTCGCGTTCCACCTTGGCCTCGGCACCGGCGATCTGGGCATCGCGCTTGGCCCGGTTGGGCACCTCCTGCATCAGCGCCAGGCGCTGCATGGTCATGGACTCACGCGTGAGGCTGAAGCGGTCCATGCCGCTGATGGGAAAGTTCTCGATACCGACCGAGAGCTTGGGATCCGGCAGCGTTCCCGCCGCCTGCCGGGTGCTGGTGGCTGCGTCAATCTGCAGCCGCTGGGCCGTGATGCGAGGGCTGTGCTGCTCCGCCAGATCCAAGGCCTCTGCAAAGCCCAGGGCGTGGGCCTGGTTGCCAGCCAAGCCGATGCTGGTCAACAGGACCCCGAGAGCGCCCAGGCGCAGTTGGCGGAGGTTGCGCACCTGTATGCGCTGCGAGATGGGGTGAATGCGCTGGTGCGCAGACAGGCGCTCGCAGGGAACGCCGAAGGAGATGTTGGGCATGATGGTCCTCGAAATGAAGGGGCACGAAGTCAGACTTGCGCAAACGCTGCAAGGCAGCGCGCAAGACGTGCACGATCAATTCCGAAAGACCTGATGGGTTAGATAGATGGGGGGAGCGCCCGCTCGACTGTCCAGCTCCGCGTAGACAGCCCGAGGGTCAATATGGCGCTCGGAGTCCAGGATCACAGGCAGCACATAGGCGACCCAGATAGCGTGCGCCGCGATCGCCTGCAGATCGAGACCTTGGAGCGAGGGGGAGGACAAGCTGTCGCCGTCACAATGGGCTCGGCACAGCTGAGGATCCTGCTCATCCATGGTGCCCGCCATCGCGTGGCAATCGGGCATGGAGGGCATGCCGACGGCATCTCCCATGGCCATGCCCGCTTTTTGCATCGATGCCGCATGGGCTGCGGAGTCCAGCTTGGGACAGGCATAGGCGGCCAACGCGAACTGCATCAGAAGCAACGCCGCGACCAGGAAGCTGGTTATCCAGCGTCCTTGGCGCGATACGGTGCTTCTGGCGAAGATCATGGTGCGAATGGTATCCCCAGCGGCGGCCACAGACTTAACCTAGATCAAATCCGAGCCTGCCGAGCCAACTCAGCCCTTGCGAAGCCGCAAGGCGTTGGCGATCACGGACGCCGAACTCAGGCTCATCGCCAAGGCCGCGATCATCGGCGATAGCAGCCAACCGGTGAAGGGATACAGCAGCCCCGCCGCAATCGGTATGCCCAGCGCGTTGTAGAGGAAGGCAAACATCAGATTCTGCTTCATGTTGCCCACCGTCGCCTCAGACAGCTCCCGCGCAGTGGAAATACCCCGCAGATCACCCTTGACCAGGGTAACCTGGGCGCTGTTCATCGCCACATCGGTTCCGGTACCCATCGCGATCCCTACATCTGCCTTGGCAAGGGCGGGCGCGTCGTTGATCCCGTCCCCTGCCATGGCAACGACACGGCCTTCGGCCTGCAGCCGCGACACCAGCGCCAGCTTGTCGGCAGGCTTGACCTCCCCATGGACCTCATCAATCCCCAGCTTTGCACCTACCGCCTTGGCGGTGGTCATGCCGTCGCCCGTGGCCATGACGATGCGCAGTCCCGCCGCATGCAGATTCGCAAGGGCCTCCGGCGTGCTCGCCTTGACGGCATCCGAGACCGCAAGCAGGCCTTGAAGCTGGCCATCGGCCGCCAGGTACATCACGCTGGCGCCTGTGGCGCGCAAGGCCTCTGCCTGCGCAAGCAGCGGGTTCGCAGAAACCCCGACCTGCTCCATGAGGACCGTGTTTCCCAAGGCGAGTTGGCGCCCAGCGACCCGTCCGCGCACCCCGATGCCAGACCCGGACTCAAAGTCCTCGGGCTTGTCCAGGGCCAGCCCCTTGGCGCGGGCCGCTTGGACAATGGCATCGGCCAGCGGATGCTCGCTGCCTTGATCCAGACTGGCTGCCAGGCGCAGAACCTCATCCTCGGACAGACCGGGCATGGCAACAACCCGCTCGAAGGAAGGCTTGCCCTCTGTGAGCGTGCCAGTCTTGTCCACGATCAGCGTATCCACCTTGCGCAGGTTCTCGATGGCTGCTGCGTCCCTGAACAGCACGCCGCTGGTCGCGCCCCGGCCCGTGGCCACCATGATGGACATGGGGGTTGCCAATCCCAACGCGCAGGGACACGCGATGATCAGCACGGCCACGGCATTGACCAGGCCATAGACCCAACGTGGCTCCGGGCCGAACAGGCCCCACGCGAACAGCGTGAGCAACGCGATGCCCACCACGGCCATGACAAAGTACCCCGCCACCTGGTCCGCCATGCGCTGCATGGGAGCCCGTGAGCGCTGTGCCTGCGCAACCATCTGAACGATCTGGGACAGCATGGTGGCGGAGCCCACCCGCTCGGACCGGATCACCAGTGCCCCGTTGGTATTGAGCGTGGCACCGATGACGGCATCGCCAGGCCCCTTGACGATGGGCACCGGCTCGCCAGTGAGCATGGCTTCGTCCACCGCGCTGCTCCCCTCGACCACCACGCCATCCACCGGCACCTTCTCACCGGGACGTACGCGCAAGAGGTCTCCCACATGGACATGGGACAAGGGAACATCACTCTCCTGACCGTTGGCGTCGATACGCCGTGCGGTCTTGGGGGCCAGGCCCAGCAGCGATTTGATGGCGGCCGAGGTCTGCGAGCGTGCCTTCAGCTCCAGCATCTGGCCCAGCAGCGTGAGCGAGATGATGACAGCGGCGGCCTCAAAGTACACCGCCACACGCCCCATGGCCTGGAACGAAGCAGGAAACACGCCGGGCGCCACGGTGGCCACCACGCTGTAGACAAATGCGGCGCCCGTGCCCAAGCTGATCAGCGTCCACATGTTGGGACTACGGTTGGCAATGGACTGAGCGCCGCGCACAAAGAAGGGCCAGCCAGCCCACAGCACGATAGGAACCGTCAGCACGAGCTCAATCCAGCTCTGTGTGGCCATCTCGAACCACTGCAGCCGGTGTCCCACCATGGCCAGGATGGTGACCACCACGGTCAGTGGCAGCGTCCACCAGAAGCGATGCCGGAAATCCACAAGTTCCGCGTTTTCTCCCTCATCCAGCGTGGGGAGCATGGGTTCCAGTGTCATGCCGCATTTAGGGCAGTTTCCGGGATGGTCTTGCCGCACCTCTGGGTGCATGGGGCAGGTGTAGATGGTGCCGGGCTGAGCTGTTTCTGGCTCACGCGCAACCTTGTCGGTACCGGGAGGCGTGACAGCGTACTTGTCCGGGTCCTCAACAAACTTCGTTTGGCACTTGGCGCTACAGAAGTAGTAGTGCCGCCCCTCATGCTCCGCCGAGTGATGCGATTGTTCCGTCACGTCCATACCGCAGACTGGATCTTTCAGTTTCGTCATGGGCGGCGGTGTATCCCCGTGGACCCCCTCATGATGCTGATGGCCATGGTGGGTGTGATCGTGCGGTTCCGCGTTGGACATGAATGGCCTCCCTGCAAATGTGTTGTGTGCCTGCAAGATTACTTTTTGCTCGAATCGCCTTCGTGAGAGCCGTGCCCCCCGTGCCCATGGAAGAGGTGCATCAACGGGCAAGCCAGCAAGAGCAGATACGGCCAGTAGCCCGCGATGTGCGACCAATGCTCCCTGAGCAAGAAGAATGCCCCGATGAGCGCAAGCATGATCACCGCGCCGATCAATTTGCGGCTGCCTCCGCTGGCGTTGGCAGCTTCTGAATGCCCTGTGGTGTGGTCGTGGTTCATGGCGATCTCCAAGAAGTGGTCATCGAGATGGTGATGGACCTTGGGGGAACAATAAGGTTTGACATGGTGGTAATGTCAAGCATGGGCTTCGTCAACCCTTGACTTGCATCACATGAATGGCGGTATGTCTACGCCTTCAACTTCGGCCGCAGCGATGTCTTCCTCGCCGCCTTCCATGGATCCGACGGGTGTCGCACCGCCACGCCGGGATGTATCAACGTGCGCGGGTCGATGGATTGCCGGAAGAAGCTGCAGATCGCGCAGTGTCATCCTTGGCAGAGTCACCCGTGAGCATGCGGCCAGCGGCGTCCACCTTGACCATGCCCAGCCTCGGATGACTCCAGTAGCGCGTCCTTCCTTCTTCAGCCTGCGCTTTGACTGGCAGCACTTGATCTCGCACGTCAACGCCAGTAGGCGTCGCGAAAGAGGCTGCGGAAGCCAGGGACAGAGCAACTGCAAAGACAGACGCAAATAGATTGTTGGACATGATTTTGGCCCTCTCATAGGTCATTGAAACGTCAGCCTGGCTGACGACCTCACGTCACGCACCTGAAGAAATCTGTGCGTGTCGTGTTGAGGGGAAGTCTCGATCTTGGTCAATCACCGGAAGATGATGGGTGGATGACATTTTTGTAATGCAAAGAACCACCGCCGTGAGAGCACTCCGGGTTGCTCCGAGAGCGATGCTGCCTTGTGCTCGGATGCGCATGCATTGCCAGTTGCTGTCAAAAGCGTAATCGGAGGGTCACCTCACCGTGGGGGTGCGATTTCTAGACTTCTCTCCGTGGTGCAGAAATCGCCACCTGGATGAACCATATCGGGCATCCGGCGCCACAGGAGACCATCATGAAAGTTCGTACCGTAATCCTCGTCGCCAGCCTTGCCGCGTCGGCTACTGCGTCCTTCGCCACTTCCGTTTATCACGCAAGCCCCAGCCAAGAAGAAGGCGTCAGCCTGGCCGCTGACCATTTGGGCAATGCGGTCAGCCGCCAAGCGGTTGAAAGCACCGTGCTGGCCGCTCAGAAGGACGGTTCGCTGTACTGGATCAGCCGTGGCTACCCTGCCACTTATCCACTCGTTCCGGGCCCCAAACTGACCAAGACCCGCCAGCAAGTCCTCGATGAGTTGCAGTCAGCCAAGCGCAACCCCGTCGGTCGTGACGGTGTACGGGATATGGGCGGCGAAGCTGGCTGGGTCGATGCCCGCCAACTGCCCTGAACCCTCTCAACGATCACCGGCACCCGCGTTCGCTCCAAAACCGGCCTGCGGTTGCACTTCAACCATCACCATTTATCCAAAAAGGAAACCCCATCATGAAACTCAAGTCCACGCTCATCATCCTTTCCCTCATCGCAGCTCCCGCGTTCGCATCAGACCAAACGGTCAGCAAGACGCGCGAACAAGTGCTGGCTGAATTGGCGCAGGCTCAGCAAAACGGCGAGATGCTTGCTCCTGGCGATTCGGGGATGACTCTCAAGCAAATCAACCCCGGAGCCTATCGCTCGGCTACTTCGACTCAGGCTCGCAAATCCCGCGAGCAAGTGCGGGAAGAATTGGAGCAGGCTATCCGTACGGGTGACATCATGGTGGCGGGTGAATTCGGGGTCAAACGCAATGAGTTGATGTCTGGTCGTTATCCGATCGTGGCAGGCAAGTCGTTGAAGACGCGGGAACAAGTCAAAAGTGAGTTGGCACGCGCCATCCGCGAAGGAGAAATCGTCGCTGTGGGCGAAGACGGTCGCAAGCTCAACGAAATCTATCCTGACCGCTACCATGCTGCGCAACATGCTGCCGTGGCCGCCACCTCGGACGAATCCACCAAGGCCCCTCGTTTCTAAACAGGTTCTCCGGGCAGTCGGCTGCTGATCTGGAGGGGCCTTTCGAAACAGGCCCTTCTCCAGTTGGCGCACCGTGCATGTCTGCATCGCCAGCAGCAAGTGCGTGCGACATCTACTTTTGCATTGCTCTGGCCTCCGAGCATCAGACTTGCATGTTCATCACATCGGTGTAGGCCTGGACAATGCGGTTGCGGCTCTGAAGAGTGGCCTGAAACGCGATGTTCGACTTGACTCCAGCGAGCATCGTTTCTTCAAGACTGACCGTGGGATTGCCGAATGTGACCTCGCGGCTTAGGCGACCAGACTCACTCTGCAACTGGCTTGTGGTTGAAAGCGCCTGCTTCATCGCGTCCAGAAAACCGCCTCCCTGGATGCTCGGTGCTTTGGGCACAGAGTTTCCCAGCGAACTGACAGGCAATAGTGCATCCAATGGCCTTGTCGTGACGTTCATGCCGAGGCTTTCTGGTGGCGAAGAGTTTGCGAAGTTCTGCCTCGAAATCTGTACCGAGGCGATGCCCAATCGTAGAGATTGGAGTTCGATCTGTAGCTTTCGCAACGCAAGGCGTCACCCGTCAATCCCGCCGTTCGGGATAACAGAAACTTCATCTTGCCGACATCGCCGTGGGTCGCCGCATCCCTGGGGCCCAAAGAGCCGAGCCCAAGCGAAGCGCGCCGCACGAAATAGCCGTGGCTCACAGCCGCTGCGAAATCTCCAGCATTGGCTTGATGCTGGACCCAAAGCGGCTCATGGAGGCATGGTTCTGCTCCAGTTCGCTGTAGGGCAAATACCGGATTCCCAGCTCTGACACCCTGGAGAAGGCGGGCCTTTGAAGTTGCTCAGCGACCTTGTCTCTGCGATTGTCTGGAGCCACCAGAAACAGGGCGCAGTTGCCCGCAACCGGCGTTCCCAGGGCCAGATCGAGCATGCGTACGATGCCCGAATAGATGGACGTGGTGTGTTCGACTTCGAATGCGGCGGCGAATTGCGAGGTCTGGGGATCAACCCATACGACATCGATCAGTCGCACGGACTCCAGTCCTCGGTCCAGGCTGGCGGGCAACTGCGCCATGCATCCATCTCCCAGCAGCCCCCCGCCATAGGCGCGGCCCCGGTCGTTGGACGCTATCCAGACCTCAAATCCGAGCGCCTTGCCCAGGTCGCGCAGCGAAGCCTGGACACCCGTGTGGGTCGCATCGCTCTCGGTCGCTTGGGACAGTTCTCGTTGCAATGCGGTGGATTCCTGCCGCACACGTTCAAGGTCTTCTTGCCAGAGAGCTGTCGCCGCTACATCCATTGCTTGTGGCGGCGCTTCATATCGGCCACTGCCAATGTCAAACATGAGTCCTGCAATCGCGCCCAGATCGTTCGACAGTTTTAGCCGGTACCGCGCGTTCAAGCGCAGCAAGCCCTCCCGCATGGAGAGATAGTGGTCCCAGCGCCCAAGCTTCACGCGCCCCCCGGTCACCGCGTTGAAACCATTGACGATGGCCGTGTTGAAGGGAGAGACCAGCGTTGGGTGGATGAAATACAGCAAGTTGGCGACCGCTGGGCCCAAGCCTTTGATGCCAATCGCATCAATGCGCTGTATGGCGGCCACTACGTCTTCTGCGCAGTCACAGTGATCGCAGGTGTGCAGGAGGTCCGCAAAGGCGCGCTGGTTGCTCGTGTTCTCGTAGATGTCCGGAATCCGCAGCTTGGGCTTCCAGAGGAACGCGTGGTCCGCTCCCTTGAAAATCTGGCGCTGCTCTGCCACGGAACCCACGATCGTCTCCAGCGAGGAGCCTCGGTAGGCGTTGCCAAACGTTCCGCCCCGGATGTCCTCCACCACCTGCGCGATGCCTCGGCGAATGGAGCGGAAGTTCTTGATCCGCTGATCCCACAGGAACCAGGTGTTGTAGGTGCTGCTTGGATGTGCCTTCCAGCAGTCTATGAGGGTTGCCAGGGGGTCATGCATCTGTCGTGAGGTGCTTGCCAATGCTCTGTGCACTGGGGAAATACATCGAAAAACAAGTCCTGCCATCGGCCGAACTCACGGAAATCCGCCCCCGGTGCGCATGAACAATCGCCTGGGTAATGGACAAGCCCAGGCCCGCGCCGTCCGAGTCCAGCTGCTTGCGCGACTTGTCCGCCCGAAAGAAGCGGTCGAACAGGCGGGGGATCATCTGAGCATCGATGGAAGGTCCGGTGTTGACGACATCCACGGTGGTTCCGTGCAGGTCCCCTTGAATGTCCACGACCACCTGCTCGCCAGGTGGGGTGTAGCGAATGGCGTTGGACAGGAGGTTGCTGAGCGCCCGGCGCAGCATCAACCGGTCGCCAACGATCTCCGCCGCCCCGACCAATTGCAGTCGGACCTGCTTTTCTTCGGCAAGGGCCTCGTAGAAGTCAAACAAAGCCTGTGCTTCGTCATGGACCGCAATTCTCTCCGTGCTGGGAAGAATGAGCCCGTGGTCAGCCTTGGCCAGGAACAACATGTCAGCCACCATGCGGGCCAAGCGCTGGTACTCCTCGGCGTTGGAGGCCAATATGTCCTGGTACTCCTCGGAAGAACGAGCCTGGCTGAGCGTGACCTGCGTCTGTGTCATCAGATTGTTGATCGGCGTACGCAGCTCGTGAGCCAGGTCCGAAGAAAACTCGGACAGGCGGTCGAACTCCTCCTTCAGGCGCCGGAGCATCTCGTTGAGGGTGGTCGCCAGGTCGGCCATCTCCACCGGAAACTCCTGGGTTGGCATCCGCTCATCCAGTCGCTGTGCCGTGATGGCCATAGCGCGGGACCGCATGGCGCGAAGGGGGGCCAATCCATTCTTTGCGGCCCACCAGCCCAGGACCCCAGCCACCAGTGTTGCCAATGCCACGTAGCCCACAAGCACCCAAATCAATTCGTACATGAAGTGCTTGTGGTGGGCAATGTCCACCGCCACCCAGACCTGCAGCGGAGGCTCTGCGGAACCTGGCAGCGTCACGGCTTCGGTCATCCCCCGGTACTCACGCTCCTTGATTCGCCACGAGGCAACCCCCAAGCGGGAATGCTGGGTCCGCGCGCTCAATTCCGCAGGAAACTCAAAGTCCTCCGTCGAGTACAGCGATTGACCATTGCGAAGCACGGTGACGAAGAGGCCCTCATGGCTGTGCAAAACGTCATCCAGCCGCGTCTTCAGATCCTGCGGCGACTTCGATTTGCCGATGACTTCACGCGTCAGGTGAACCTTGTCACGCAATGCATCGCGGTCAAGCTCCACGAAATGCCGGTCAATGGAAATCGCCACGAGAGTTCCCAGTCCAATTAGCACCAGCCCGGAAGCCAAAGTAAAAAAGACCGTCAGCCGTGTCGTGAGCGAGTACCGGGCTTTCACGCACGCTCCTGCGGCGCTTCAAGCACATACCCCATGCCTCGCACCGTCTGGATCAGCTTGGCGTCATAGGCATCGTCAATCTTGGCCCGAAGCCTGCGCATCGCCACCTCGATCACGTTGGAATCGCTGTCGAAATTCATATCCCACACCTGCGACGCGATCAGAGAGCGCGGCAGAACTTCCCCTTGGCGGCGCATCAGCAGCTCCAGGAGTCCGAACTCCTTGGCCGTGAGGTCGATGCGTTTGCCAGATCTGCTGACTCGCCGCCGCAAGAGGTCTAGTTCTAGATCGGCCACCTGGAGGACCGCCACCTCGGTGCCATTGCGACCACGCCTGAGGATGGTGCGCGCTCGCGCCAATAGCTCGGCAAAGGAAAACGGTTTGACCAGGTAGTCGTCCGCCCCCAGTTCCAACCCTTTGATCCGGTCTTGCACCTGATCCTTGGCCGTGAGAAACAGTACGGGCATCTCCAGGCCCCGGCGACGCAGATTGGTGAGCACCTGCCAGCCATCCATCCCAGGAAGCATCACATCCAGGATCACCAGGTCGTAGTCACCTTCCTGGGCCAGATGCAGGCCATCGACTCCGTTGTGAACCAGATCGGCGTTGAACCCTGCCTCACGCAAGCCTTGGCGCAGGTATTCGCCGGTTTTGATTTCATCCTCGACGATCAATATCTTCACGGGATCTCCCTGTCTGCGAATGACGGCAAGTGTGCCTGCAGATCGCGGGCTTTCTTTCAGATGACAAAGATGTAATTAAGCCGTTATGTCGGCGGAAGCCTTGGGATCACACAATGCGTTGCATCAAGAACGCATGGTGAACCTATGAAAATTTCCTGGCTTTCACGACCTATATCAACCCCCTGGCTGGCCGCCGCGCTAATAGCGCCGTCCCTGGCTCTGGCTCAGATGCCAGAGGGCGAATCCGCCAAGGTGGACTATCAGCTTTCGTACCGATCAGCCCTCTCGGGCTACGAAGCCTACAAAGAGCAATCCGTCCAGCCCTGGAAAGCGGCCAATGACAAGGTGGGCGAGATCGGAGGCTGGCGCACCTATGCCAAGGAAATTCGCCAGACGGCACCCACAACCGGCCAGGACCAACCCGCGCAGGGCCATGACGCACACCACGGGGGCAAACAATGAACCGCCCCTTGCACACGCCCCGCGCCAAACTCGTGATCGCCGTGGCCGCAGTGGCGGTCTTGTCTGGTTGCGCCAGCGTGAATCTGGAGCAGAACCTCACCAGCGCCAATACAGCCGCAAGCGGTTTCACGGACGGCCAGCTTACCTTGGCCCGGGACCAGAGCGAGCGGGACGCCTTGCGCCAGCGCGCTTCGGATCTGCTGGCCAAGCCGCTCAGTCAGAAGGATGCCGTTCAACTCGCGCTCGTCAATAGCCCATCCCTGCAGGCCATCGTGGCTCAAAACTGGGCGGACGCTTCCACGGCAGCCCAGTCCGGCCGCATCGCCAACCCCATCCTGAGCCTGGAGCGCGTTCGCCTGGGCAGCGAGACGGAGATCGGCCGCCTCCTGTCCTTCGGGCTGCTGGACCTGCTGACCTTGCCGACGCGCAAAGGCATCGCCGAGCAGCGCATCAAGCAGACCCAGTTGCGCCTGAGCAGCGAGGTAGTGGACCAAGTCACGCAGGTACGTCAGGCATGGGTACGCGCCGTTGCCGCGCAACAAACGCTGGCCTACACCCAACAGGTCGTCGCCAGCGCCCAAGCCAGTGCCGAACTGGCCAAGCGCATGCAGGCGGTGGGCAATTTCAACAAGCTTGACCGTGCACGCCAGCAAGCGTTCTATGCCGACACAGCGACCCAGCTGGCCAGTGCCCAGCACCAAGTCACGGCAGCCCGTGAGGAACTGGTCCGGCTGCTGGGTCTGGACGACAGCCAAGCCCAACAGCTCAAGTTGCCTGAGCGCCTGCCCACACTGCCCAAGGAGCCGCTGTCCCCATCGGACGCTGGCCGCCAAGCGTCTAAGGGGCGGCTGGATCTGCAGATCGCGAAGGCTGACTACGACGCAGCTGCACGCGCGCAAGGCTGGAACAGGATCACGACCTTCACAGACATCGAGTTGGGCGTGCGGCGCGACTCTGTCTTTGATGCCGCCGAGAACACCCACTCCACGCGGCGCGGCTTCGAGATCAGCCTGCAGCTGCCGATCTTCGACTGGGGTGGAATGCGGCGCGACGCCATGAATGCGCAGACCCTGGCTGCGGCCAACCGCCTGGAAGCAACCGCACGCGCGGCGGGTTCGAACCTTAGGGAGAGCTACTCCGCGTACCGCACTGCATATGACATCGCGCGTCACCACCGCGACGAGGTGATTCCCCTGCGAAAAACCATCTCCGAAGAAAACCAGCTTCGCTACAACGGGATGCTGATCAGCGTTTTCGAGTTGCTTGCCGACTCCCGCGACCAGGTGAACTCGGTGATGGCGGCCCTGAACGCCGAACAGCAGTTCTGGCTGGCGGACGCCGCCCTTCAGGCCTCTCTCATCGGCAAGCCCACCAGCGCTGGCGTCTCGGGCGGTGGCGCAGCCGCTGCCGAAGCCGGTGCAGGCCACTGATCCCCTCAAGGAAACCAACATGAATTCAAGAAGAGATTTTTTCCGGTTTGCTGGCATTGCCGGAGGGGCCGTGGCCGCAGCGAGTGTGAGCCGCGTGGCAATGGCCGCACTGCCAGAACCCGTGTACCAGACAAGCGCAGACACCATGGCGCCGCTGGTGCCCAACTCCGGGCGCCCCTACAACCCGGTGGTCACGCTCAACGGCTGGACGCTGCCCTGGCGCATGAACCAGGGGGTCAAGGAGTTCCACCTGGTGGCAGAACCCGTTGTGCGCGAAATGGCCCCTGGCTTCAAGGCCCACCTGTGGGGATACAACGGCCAGAGTCCTGGTCCCACCATTGAAGTGGTGGAAGGCGACCGCGTTCGCATTTTTGTGACCAACAAGCTGCCCGAGCACACCAGCATCCACTGGCATGGACAGCGTTTGCCCAATGGCATGGACGGTGTGGCGGGATTGAACCAGCCCGCAATCCAGTCGGGCAAGACCTTCGTCTACGAATTCGTGGCGCGCCGTCCAGGTACCTTCATGTACCACCCGCACGCCGATGAGATGACCCAGATGGCCATGGGCATGATGGGCTTTTGGATCACGCATCCAAAGACCAAGCATCCGCTGATTGATGAAGTGAATCGAGACTTTTGCTTCCTGCTCAGTGCCTACGACATTGAGCCCGGGGCCGCTACGCCGAAGGTCGCGGAAATGCTGAATTTCAATTTATGGACTTGGAACAGCCGCATCTTTCCTGGCATCGACTCCTTGAACGTCCGGCTCAATGACAAGGTGCGTATTCGCATCGGCAATCTCACCATGACCAACCACCCCATGCACTTGCACGGTCACGAGTTTTTGGTGACGGGCACGGATGGTGGTCCTACACCCAAGAGCACCCGTCTCTATGAAGTGACCACCGACGTGGCCGTGGGCCAGATGCGCCAGATCGAGTTCCTCGCGGACGAAGAAGGTGACTGGGCATTCCACTGCCACAAGAGCCACCACACCATGAATGCAATGGGTCACGACATTCCCACCATGATTGGCGTAGACCACCGGGGCGTGGCCAAGAAGATCAACAACCTGATCCCCGACTACATGGTCATGGGCGAACGGGGCATGGCGGACATGACCGAGATGGAGATGCCCATCCCGGACAACACCATTCCCATGATGACCGGGGAAGGCCCGTTCGGGTCGGTCGAAATGGGCGGGATGTTCAGCGTCGTCAAAGTACGCCGCGACCAGAAACCGGGCGACTACAAAAATCCGGGTTGGTACAAGAACCCAGAGGGCACGGTGGCGTACGAGTACACCGGCCCGATGGCGGAGCCTGCCCGCTTCAAGGCCGAGGGCGGCCAATCCATGCCCCGCAAAGAGAAGTCCAGTTCGGACACTGTCGTCAAGGTCAAAAAGCCGTCTTCGCACAGCGGACACTGATCGCCTCCTTTCCTCATCCACAACCCAAGGTAACTATGAAACGCACTCTTTCCCTGATCGCCGCCTCCGCCCTGGTGGCCCTGTCCTTCAACAGCTTTGCGGGCGGTACCCACAGCGGCGGTCACGGCCATGGAAGCGAGGAGTCAGCCATCGGCGAACCAGGCAAAGCCTCCAAAGTCAGTCGCACAATCAACGTGGACATGGCTGACACCATGCGCTTCACGCCCGCCGCGATCTCCGTCAAGCAGGGCGAAACGGTCAAGTTCGTGATCAAGAACAGTGGCCAGGTCAAGCATGAGTTCAGCCTGGGCACCGATGCCGAACTCAAGGAGCACTACGAGACGATGAAGAAGTTCCCGGACATGGAGCATGACGAGCCCAGCAAGGTGTCGCTGGCCCCCGGCAAGCAAGGCGAAATCATCTGGCAGTTCACCAAGGCTGGCGAAGTGAAGTTCGCCTGCCTGTACCCAGGCCACTACGACGCAGGCATGAAGGGCCAGGTCACGGTGGTCAAGAAGTAATCGGGGAATCCCTGCACGCAATTGAACAAGGAGCTCGTATGAAAAACGCAAACACTTTATTGATCGGCGCTATGTTGTCGCTGGTCACTCTCATGCCGCTGTCGGCCGTGGCGCAGGCCGCTGGAGACGCCGGAAAAGCCGCATCCACGACCGCAGCCTCCATGACCGATGGAGAGGTGCGCAAGATCGACAAGGACGCCGGAAAAATCACCATCAAGCATGGCGACATCAAGCACTTGGAGATGCCGGGGATGACCATGGTGTTTGCTGCCAAGGACAAGGCCCTGCTCGACAAGGCGCAGGTCGGCGACAAGATCCGCTTCATGGTGATCAACGAGGGCGGAAAGATGGTGGTCACCGCCATCGAGCCTGCCAAGTAAGCGCAAAAAGTGTCTCGATACGCCCTCAAGAAAAGGGGGCGTTCTTCTGTTCGCACGTCAACCTACCAAGGAAAAATCATGAGAACTCTCCTTATCGCCCTGGCCATGACCGCCGCATCGTCCGCATTCGCCGCTGGCGACACCCAAGAGGCCACGCCCTACACCAACTCCAAGGCGCAAGCGCATGGCGAGGAACACAAAAAGGCCCGTCCTGCGACCGGTGTGAAGCGGACCAAGGATGGCAGTACGGCGCGGGGTGAAGGCTCTGGCATCGCCGACACCAGCAAGGCCGAAGCCCGTGGTCAGGAAAAGGCCAATGCGCGTGAAGCCATGCCGCACAAGGAAGCCACTCCGGGCTCCACGCCCAAGTAGTTCCGAGACAGAGAGGTGGCAAAAAAGTAGCAACCGCCCAAAGACCTCAGGCCGACCATCGCTGCGTCAAGGCGATGGTCGGCGGCTCCAAGGCGGTGTCAATGCCCGCCGCGATGAACGTGTGCCGGAGCAGATCTTTTGCGGTACGGACGCGTAGTCAAGAGGGCGGGTAGCCCGCCTCGGTGAGCGCTTCCGCAAGCGTCAGGCGGTCTTCAGCACTCTGCACCGTAACCAAGCGCTTGGACATGTCCACCTGCACCTTGCAGCCAGGATCCACCATCTGCAGTGTCTGGTTCACCATCCCTGCGCAGTGCCCGCAGGTCATGTCGGGAAGCTGGAATTCATGCATTTACTTCTCGTGGCAAAGAGTTGAGAGGAGTGCAGTCTCGGACTTGCCACAGTGGCAAGGTCAACCACTTTTTCCTCCATGGCACAGACACGCCTCGCCATGGGCGGCCGCGACAAGCTCATTAAGAATTCCACAGCTCTGATGCGCATGCTCTCCACTGCATGCTGAGCGCAGCTGCAGCAGTTGCTTTTCCAACGCCATCATGCTGATGAGACGAGCGCGCAGCCGACTTAGCTGGTCGTCAATCAGATTGTTGACGTCTGCGCACGCCTCCTGGGGCGCATCTAGCGCACCCAACAGGCTCCTCACATCTGCCAGTGGGATGTCGAGTGCCCTACAGTGCCGTACAAAGGACAGCCGCTCCAGGTGAGCGGGAGCATAGTTGCGATAGCCGTTGGCCAGCCGCGCGGGCTGGGGCAACAAGCCTTCCTTTTCGTAAAAACGGATCGTTTCGGCGTCAACGCCTGTTGCGGCGGCCAGTTCCTTGATCTGCATGTTGAGAGCTGGATATTGGAGGTCTTGACACTGTAGCTACTCCAAGGTTTCCAATCGAGGCATCAAGGAGAGAAATTTATGAAATCCTGCTGCGACGAAGCACAAAAACCAACCTCCCAGGACCCATGCTGCGCTCCAGCCGCTCCCGTCTCTACTCAGCTTGATTCCTGTTGCGCCAGCCCGGTTGCGGCCTCTCCAGATACTTGCTGTACCCCACATTCGCTAGCAACCGCAGCGCCTTCGTTTGCAAATGGGCGTGGCCCCCAGGGAGCCATGTTCCGCATCGAGGCCATGGACTGCGCAGCCGAAGAAAGTGAGATCCGCCGCGCGCTGGAGTCAATTGCCGGGGTGCGCGGCCTGGGGTTTCAGCTCGGCGCACGCACGCTGACCATTGACGCCCCTGATGCTGTGATTCCTCAAGCCTTGGCGGCCATTCGCAAGGCAGGGTTCGACCCGCAGCCCGTGGCAACCGCTGCGGCAACGGGCGAAGCCCCTGGGCGGGCCTCCACCACCGACGAACTCGGGCGTATGGGGTTGGCGCTGGGCCTGGCCGTCTGCGCCGAAGCCGTGGCCTTCTTCTCTCCAGACACGCTGGCCTTCAAGGGCATTGGCATGGCCCTGGCGGCGGCGGCCATCTGGCTGGCGGGCTTTTCCACCTACCGCAAGGGGTTTGCCGCCTTGCTGCAGGGACGGCTGAACATCAATGCGCTGATGACGGTGGCCGTGACCGGCGCGTTTCTCATTGGCCAATGGCCAGAAGCCGCCATGGTGATGGCCCTCTATGCCATTGCTGAATTGATCGAAGGCCGCGCGGTAGACCGTGCACGCAATGCCATCAAGAGCCTGTTGGATCTCACGCCCGAGACGGCCGAAGTACGCCAGCCTGACGGCAGCTGGAAATCGGTGGCCGCTGCACAGGTTCCCGTCAACGCCATCGTCCGGGTCAGGCCGGGCGAGCGCATGCCGCTGGACGGCACGGTGGCCGTTGGGACCAGCGCAGTCAACCAGGCGCCGGTCACGGGAGAGAGCATTCCGGTGGACAAGGTTCCTGGAGATCCCGTGTTTGCTGGCACCATCAACGAAACAGGCACCCTGGAGGTGATGGTCACGGCAGAGGCCAGCAACACCACCTTGGCCCGCATCATTCACTCGGTGGAACAGGCGCAGGGCTCACGCGCCCCCACACAGCAGTTCGTGGACCGGTTTGCTGCCATTTACACCCCGGCTGTGTTCATCATGGCCGTTCTTGTGGCGACGCTCACTCCGGTCTTTATGGACCTGACGTGGGTGGATGCCGTCTACAAGGCTCTGGTACTGCTGGTCATCGCCTGCCCCTGTGCGCTGGTGATCGCAACGCCGGTGACGGTGGTCAGTGGTCTGGCTTCTGCGGCCCGGCGTGGCATCCTCATCAAGGGCGGGGTTTACCTGGAAGACGCGCACAAACTCAAGGCCATTGCGCTCGACAAGACCGGCACGATCACGGAAGGAAAACCCAAACTGGTGGCCCAGCACGTGCTGGCCAGAACGTATCCCGAAACCCAGATTCTGGGCTGGGCGGCGGACCTGGCCGGTCACTCTGACCACCCCGTGTCCAAGGCCATCGCGCAAGGACTGTCTGCTGGCCAGGGCATCGTGGCAGGCTTCACGGCCCTTGCCGGACGTGGTGTGGAAGCCCAGCTTGAAGGCCAACCCCTGATTCTGGGGAATCACCGGCTCATCGAGGAACGGGGTCTTTGCAGCCCCGCCATTGAGGCGCTGCTACAGGCACAGGAATCGCAGGGCCGCACGGTGACCCTTCTGGCCAGTCAATCGGAGGTTCTTGCCATCTTTGCGGTGGCCGACACCATCAAGGACAGCTCACGGGAGGCCATCGCCCAGCTACACGCGCTGGGAATCGCCTCGGTCATGCTGACCGGAGACAACCAAGCCACGGCAGAGACCATCGCCAAACAGGCGGGCATCGACCAGGCGCATGGAAACCTGCTGCCAGAAGACAAGCTGTCGGCCATTGAGCAGATGCAGGCCCAGTACGGTGCCACGGCGATGACGGGGGATGGCATCAATGACGCACCTGCGCTGGCACGCGCCGACATCGGCCTTGCCATGGGTGCAGCAGGAACCGACACGGCCATGGAGGCTGCGGACATCGTCATCATGAATGACGATCTGCGCCGCATCCCCGAAGTCATCCAGCTCTCCAGGCGCACGCGGGGCATCCTTCTTCAGAACATCGTGCTGGCGCTGGGTATCAAGACGGTGTTCTTGGTGCTTGCGGTCTTTGGGAACGCGTCGATGTGGATGGCGGTTTTTGCGGACATGGGGGCCAGCCTCCTGGTGGTTGGCAATGGGCTGAGGCTGCTGCGCGGCACGCGCGCTCACGCGGTCCGCGCTGTTGGTTAGATCTAGCGGGTTCAGTGAACGTGCTGATGGTGCACGTCAGGAGCATGGGGATGGGCGTGGGTCACAGGCTCATGGGTGTGCTTGTGGCTGTGGCTGCCAGTTGGCATTACTACGTGCACATGTGCATGGTGCCCATCGTCGTGCCGGTGAGCATGCTCATGCTCCAGCACTTCGTGCGTGTGCTCGTGTCCATGGCTTTCCGCCAGATGGAGCATTACTCCCGCCAACATGAACACTCCACCCAAGAGCATAAACCACCCCGCAGAGCGTTCCCCGAAACCGAAGGCCACGGCAGCACCAATGAAGGGCGCGAAGGCGAACACCGAGCCCGTCCGCGCCGCACCAAATGCCCGCTGGGCCAGGAGGTAACAGCGCAGACTCAGGCCGTAACCAGTGGCTCCAACGGCGAGAAGTCCCAGTGCTGCGGACAGGGAAGGCAAAGGCTCCCCAGTCGAAACAGCCAATGCAGCCGTCGCTGCGGCCCCCAGGGTGGCCTTGGCCATCACCACCTGGCTGGGGTCGCGCTCAGCCAGCCCACGGGACAAGGTGTTGTCCACCCCCCAGGCGACCGTGGCCAGCAGCACGGCAAGCAGCCCCAGCAACTGCACGCCTCCTTGCAGGCCTTGGTCCAGAACGAGCGCCATTCCTCCTGCGAGCAGCAACAGCATGGCGGCCCACACGCGGCGGTCCATGGTTTCGCTGTACAGCCACCATGCCAGCGTGGCGGTGAACAGCGCTTCCAGAGTGAGCATGAGCGACGCGCTGGCTCCGCTCGTGTGCTGCAGGCCCCAGGCCAGGGCCACCGGCCCCAGCGCGGCGCCAAAGCCAGCCATCGCCAGAAGGCGCGGAATGTCGGACCTCTGCACTCGCGCTTCATGCGCAGCAGTCCGCAGCGACAGTGCCCCGATCAGGGCCGCTCCTAAGTACAGCAGCGCTGCGGTCGTGAAGGCCCCGAGCCCTGCGCCCAGCCTCTGTACCGCGGGCGTGCTGATGCCGAAGAGTACCGCCGCCAGCAGGGCGAGAAAGCCACCGCGCAAGGCGGGAAGATGCAAAGGGTCACGCTTCATAGGTGAGGGATTTGAGCACGACATCGGAGTCTGGTAATCCCCAGAACTGGACAAGGCAAGGGGTTCAAAGACGGAAATAGCTGACTCGACGAGAAGTGGAAGGTCTGCTTTCGAAGAAAGCGGCCAACGACATTGTCAGACTGAGCGACGGCAACCAGCCTGTACCTGTCATAGCAGGGGGCAGAAATCGGTCGGGACGCGCCTCAATTGGGACTTGCAGAACACCAGGACGTAGCGCTACAACTGATCGAAAAGTCCTCTCTGTGGTCCACCGCGACTTGGCAGAGACTTGAGTAGCTGCCGCAGTCGCTCGGGCGCGTGGTCGCGTAGCCATCGAATATCAGCACTGCAACGACCTTCGAGCTGGGTTCTTGATATGTCGGGGTCCGCTAAGACAGCCTCCCTGACTCGACCTATGCATACGGCTTCTCGCCCTTCTTTGAGACGTTGGCGCCACCTGATTCGCAAACCTTCATCCATCTCGAGCCAACGGACAACGTCCGATCGACCGACCCCAAGTCGCTTCATTACTTCAGCATAGCTGTCACAGCAATCAAATGCTTCGTACACCTTTTTCGGTGCAGTGGTCGAAGTTAACCCCAAGCGCTCAAACAGCGGTAACTGATCAGATACCGACGGAGCCTCGACGGCCGAAGCGCTGAGAAATGCGGAGGCTGCTTCGGCCGCAGAGGACCAGTCCAAAGCTGACCACAGCAAAATCCAACGCACTGAGTGGTTGAGCTTCTTGCGCCAGAGCAGTGCGGGTATCCACTCCCCCGATCCAAAAGCCCCCAATCCGAATCGCTCATTCATACAGATAGAGGCAACCTCTAGATTCAGGAACCACTGAATGAGACGCTCATGGCGTACGCGGCTAGACGAATGGATAACACCCATTTGGAAAAGTCTATTGAGCGCAAACGCCCTAAGCCCGTCCGTATGTACCGAGCCAACTTGGTTCAGAGTGCAGCCGATCTCGGCAAGAATTGTGAGAACCCGCATCTCTCGACACGAAGCCACTATCGGACCGTAAGCTGCAAGCGGTGGAAGCCTCCATTGCTTGCTTCTTTTGTGCTCAGCCAACAATGGCACTTGATGCCAGGGGCATACCCAGGTAGTGGGAAACTGGTGCTCGGTGTGCCAGTAGGCCCTTCCGCCGCTCTCGAAGTCAGAAGTAGCACATCTGTCACACCACTTAAGCGGGTGGCTCAGTGGTCTGGTTCGCGATACTCCGCTCGCCATCCTTCGCCAATGTTGGCTCTCACCTGAGATTGCACACTCTCCCACATTTTCTTGTTCTCGCAGAGACATGAACGGTAGGTAGTAGCCGCAGATGGTGTGACGACGCAGAACCTCCAGAGCATCATTAGCGTTTGCATTCCTTAGAAGTGGCAGATTGCGCAGCGAGGCCGGTATGTCGTGCTGGCGAACTGCATGCAGGGTGCCCAGCAACTTCAGCCCTGTATGTGAGGCCATCCGGCTTCCATCCATCAAGTGGGCGGTGGCGCACCAGCTATAGAGCGTCTCGTCGCGATGAATCAGAGGCAACGTCGGGTTGCCCTCATATGTGCAAGGCATGCGCTACACCAAGGTCTAAGAATGCACAGGCACCATCCACTCACTTTTTTAGATTCTTTTTCTGAGCCTCCAAGGTCTCATACATACCTTCGATATGACTTTTAGTGATTCCCAGCATTCGTATATCGTCTTCGGAAAGATTTTTTATCTGCTCTAGTTTTGCCTGCAGTTTGTTCGCATTCCTCGTCACCTGAGATTTGTAGTTCTTCAGGTGGCGACCGAGCACATTGACCTGGGATTTCGACAGTCCGCTGACATTTTCTTTAGAAGCCTCAGGAGGCATCTTGACTTTTGGCGCCGCGACGTTGTCGGGGATGTCGACGAAGTGGTTGTTTGCGGGTCCTTCCAGACGAATGGCCTCCGCGATCTTTTTTAAATTCCGAAACTGTGGCGAATCGATGGCCACCGAGTAGTCCTCTTCCGTTACCGTCGCAGAGGACTTTGCCCGGCGCAACGCAGACCGTTGTGCCTCAATGTGAAGGACGGCGAACAAACCAACCAAGCCGCCGCTGTAGCGAAACTCGAGCTGACTCCTGAGCTCAGGGTCTATAGCCCAGCTCTCCACAACGGAGAACTGTCTAGCCATGGGAACAAAATCTCTCGCCCACCAAGGTTCGATGACGCTAGTTGCTGGCTTCAACGCATGATCTCCGCCGACGCTGAACCGTCTCATGACCTGGCTTGAGCTTTCCAGTTGCTCAAACGCCAGAGGATTTCCAGCGAGTACAACGGAAACGCCTAAATTCATTAGTTGCATGTAGAACAGCACAAACTCCAGGGCCCAGGGGCTGTCCTGAAAGTTCGACTGCTGCTTTTCGTCAATGCAAAGCAGCGCCACTCGATGGTGGACCAAGAGCTTGCAAACCACGACTAAGAGGGAATCGATATTTCCGGTACGCTGGTGTTGTTGGAAATACCCGGTTCCCAAGGCCTCGTCCAACCCATGCAAAATTCGTTTAAGCAAACCGCCTCGAGTGCCATTGCTGGCATGGTCAATTCGCAAGTACACGCATTGCTTGAGACCATACATGCCCCAAGCTTCGCAATCTGAATGGTCGATGACTTGATGCGGCGCTATTATTTCAAGCGTCCGTTCAATCAGGGCTGTTTTACCAGACCCTGTCATGCCCTTCAATATCATCCCTCCGCCATTCATCGATTGCGTCTTCTTGATCGATTCGACGGACAAAGAAACACCAACTTGGTTGACTCTTCTCTGCTCTTCTTTCCGCATAGGGTTATTCGAAGCAAGTGCCTGTCTAAAGAGCTTCTGGATACCTGCAGCAGGTTCTAAGACTTGCGATGTCGAGACAAAGCGTTGACTCATATCGTCGAGGAGAGGCTCCCGATAGGCCGGCGGTATGCTCTGCCAATCAACCGAGTAGCTTTTGTTCAACCTCCGTGGGAGATCAGAAAATGGAATCAATCCTGGTACCCTTTCGATGAATGGATTGGGACCATGGAGCAGTTCTGGTCGTGCTTGGATTTCGATATTCATGGTGTTCTTTGGCGAAGTCTGACCAATATGCTTGATCAAGTTGGGATCGCCGAGGCATGAAATGCCTGCATTGCAAGCTCTGCCGCGGAAGCGGTTGCCTCCTTTTCACCAGGAGGCGGTTGTGACGTGACGATCTGCGCCGTCGTCATGGCTTTGTCTTGCTGTCGGAGAAGCTCCAACTCCATCTTTTTATTTTTATCTAAATTAGAGATCAGGCTTCGTTTTGAAGGCTTCTTTGGCAATAGTGCGAGTTCCGCCGCCTCTTCAGACCTCGCCTGGGCAATAGTCACACTCCTCTCCAAGACCCGATTGAAAGCAGCTTGTTCTCGTTCCCCAGCCATCAGGTCTTTTTGAAGCACTTCTTCTTTCCAATAAGAGATCCAGTCCCCAAACGTCATTTTTTGAAGGATGGTTCTGTCGCGCTCAGAAGTTGTTACTCTAATCATTCCGTTACGAGTCGGCAACCAAGCTTGCGACAGGTCTGAATCATCAAACTTCATGCGTGTGCGAATATCTTTTCCGGAAATTTTTACTTGAGTAAGTAAACCAGTTTCGACGAGTTCTTGGCTTGAGTATCGCAGTCGCGGCAAACGCATCTTACGACCATGAATTTTTGCGACGAGATAAATACCATTTTTTCTGATTACCGCGTCCACGTAAGGTAGACAGAATGCGCGAAGTGCTTCGTAGTCAACAGGAATGGAAACATCCAGTCGTTTATTTTTCAGCCATTTGTATATATTGATTCGCGTCGGCGGAATACGGGGCTGCTCCAAAAGCATTTCATCGGGGGCTAGATCGGGCACTTCTTGTTCGCAGTTATGCCAAACAATGTGCTTAAGCAGTTCCCGCATATATTCGGCATAGTTCAAAAGGCCTTCTATGGCGGGGTGTGTCTCACCTCGTTTTCTCGGTTTTCCTTTTGTACTCCCCGGGATTCGACGATCTACATGCGAGTGATCTGCATGATGCTGGGACTCGATGCCCCCTTTTCGATCGCCGCGATAAACCTCCGTGAAAAGAATGCTGAAGCCGAACTGCTGCTCGGCCTCGGTTGGCTCTTGCGCTTTGAGCTCACCGTTATCACCGAGGACCGCGCGTGTCAGCATAGATGGCATAGCGCCAGCGGGGTAATCAGGGTACCAGCGTCTCGCCCAAGCGTCTTTATCTGGATCCGCACCGTTCAGAATTGCCCGCAACGCGGTGTTCGGGGAAGCAGGCTCCCATCCGAGATACAGCCCGTAGATTAATCCGACCCGAGACTCTTTCAATATCAAGCGAGTCATCGGCGGGAGTTTTATTAGGCGACTGGAAAACGATGTGCAATAAACATCGCTCGAAGTTCCGTCGAACATAGATTGTTGGCCGATTGCGACTATGGAATCCCTTTCTGATCCGCCTTTCGTCGCTGTGCTCTGACTCCAACGGGAAGTTCCAAGGAGATATTGCGAAACAGTCTTCTGATTAAGCTTAGCCCCCCATCTTAGAAATTGATCGAAAGTCGGACGAAGGTGGGGTTCGTAAAGCTCCGCTCGAACGACGCCGTCCTTGTTAACTACGTGATTTGCCCAGTGCACCCCACTGATCAATAAAAAGGCATCTCTAGGCGGAGTTTCTCTATTTATCAGAAGAAATCCACACTTCAGGCGTTCCTTGTCTTCTTTAGTTAGAGGGTATCCGCGGCTATTTCTGATTCCTGCCTTATACAAACGATTACTACGACCGAGTTTTTTCTCTTGCTTTTTTTCCACTCCCTTCCCGCCGCAGTTTTCGTATCCATTCAGCAGTGCATTTTTTTGAGAACCACCCTGCCAGAATTTGTTGATCCAACTTCTAAGTGAGGTTTCGCTGATATTTAGTTCTTTCGCTCGTGTTTTCACAGCGTAAGCGAAAGACCCATCTGCCATCAACTCATCAATCAATCGGGGGATTGAGGAGCTTGCATGGCACACCAGTGGCCGAATCGCTTCATAGTGAAAATCCCGCTCCTGAAATCGCTTTAGCAGTTTCAGTTCTGCGGACTTTTTCGCGCATGCCAGCAACCTGTCCTCGTCCTTCATTGACAGTGCAGCATTGGTCTGCAGCTTTAATACATATGCCCGATTGCTTATTATTAGATTACTAAGATACTGAACCTCGAGCTGGTAGGGTTTTCTAGCGTAGGCTTTGCTCTGAGTTTTCTTCTCAGGATGACGCCGTGCGAAGTCAATAACCCATACGATGTTTATTCCATCACGCTCGCCGAATCCGAGAACTCGCACCGTGCCGGTCAGTGCTGCACTGCCTGGGGTGTTATCGATTACGTCGAGAAGGTTAAACGGTAGTTTCACATCAAGTCTCCGACCCAAGCTTGGCGCAAAGCTTCTCGAACGCCTCTTCCACCACGGATCAGTGGTTCCCACGGGCGCAGGGGGGCACTGAGATCGTGATCAACATCCTGCCGCCAAAGGGCTAAGTGGAATGCTACGTTGACTATTTCTGGTCGAATCGAGCTTTTGCGCTCAATGACTGCTAGTAACTCGTCGGCTGAACACTCGTATCCTCGAAGATTCAGTAGTTCTAGCACATCTGCATAAAGGGCTGACTGGACCACTTTCTCGATTTGCGTTGATGTAAGTCGGGGTTCAAGCAGATCAAGGTTTACACAAAGTTCTCTTGGAAGACGATGTGCGTCAATGACCACATGACGGATATTTATTCGCTTGCAATATCGGCGCATCAGCTCAAGACGTTCTTTCGCCCTTAGTGTTGGATCAGGTGCATTAGTGATTGATTCCGGCTTGTTCTCTAGCGCAACCAAGTGGTAGTGGCCGGAGGGGCTGAGCCATGTTGTGACTTCATCTATGGTTCCGACATAAGGGATGTTAGTGCCCACATATGTGCCGTGATCAATATCAGCATCGCGAGCTACGTCAAGTAAACCGGGCACATCGCCCATAGTCTCGTAGCCAGGTAATTCTCCGGCTGGATGAGGATGCGACCATGGCCAAGCAGGAAAAGCCTCCCGGACATCTACCGCCCCAAGCCATTTGGCCGCCTGAATAGTTCGCTTTTCAGCTATGGAGCGAAAATGGTGCAGCCTAGCGAAACTGACGCCAGGGAGGTGGCCCATGACACCACGAGTTGAAAAATCTCTCTTGGTCACTCGGAGCCAGGGCTTGTATCGCTGAAAGCTTCCTTGACCGTAGCCGGCGTCTATCAGATTTCTCAGCTTTCTTTCGGTCATTAGGCCAGTTTGAGGCGGAGGGCCCCGCCGTGACAAAGTGAACTCACCCCAAGCGAAATCAGTTGACTTCCACATACCTTGCTCTCCGTTTTTTTGTGAGCTTATGCCAAATCAGCAGATGAAGCGCATCCGGCCAATAACACTTCCTGCATTTGAATTGAGTATTGAATTGCAGATTGGTCAATTCAATTGCAGCTGCGCAAATGTATTATCTGCATCAGAACTCTTAATTCACAAGCAATTAAATACATTCGGATGGCCAAAAAATCCTAAAGCAGTACAACGACTTAGGCACTCAAATGAATTGCACGCATAGTTGTCTGCCGAATGTTTTTACTGACTAATTCGAATGTCATTCCCCTTGCATTTAAGTGGCCGGTGCCACCACATTTGGGAATTTGCAATAGTTTGTAAAATCACACTTTTTGCAGATCCTCAAGCGAAAGCACGGGCGTATTCAAATGCAGCACTCGAGCATTGGTGGAGCAAACTGGGCTCTGTGCCCCCCCCCGTTTGCTTGGAGTTCCCGTGGCTGCAAGCAGCTGTAAATCCCTGTGGAATCAGAGCGTTCGGGACGTGACCGAGCGGTGAACGGTGCTCCAATCGGGCTCCCTTTTGTTCGACCCGATTGCTCCTTCTGTGAATCGTTTGTTCTCTTGGCCAGGCCGTGTGCGCCTGGCTGCTGTGCTGGCCCTGGCTCTCGTCGGCGTTGCTATCCCGAATCTCTCCTGGGCACGTTCCCCGCAGTTCGACAGTGCGGCGCTGCTCACGCCCGAGCCCACCTCCTTTGCGCAATGCCCGCAGTTCTTTGCGAATGGCACACCACCGGCCATCACACCCCGGCCGCAGTTGCGTGAGCTTTGCTATGAAGCGTTTGCGGTACTGCACTCAGGCACCACCAAGACACCGGTGTTTGTGGCCCAGCGGTTGAACCGCAGGCTCATCGAGGATGCAGACGAGAAACGGGCCAAGCGTTTCTTTGCGGATGCACGCCTGCCCAGTGGGGAGCGGGCGGAGCTGGAGGACTACAAGAACTCAGGTTACTCCCGAGGCCACATGGCGCCTGCGGGAGACATGCCGACGCCTACGGCGATGGCCCAGAGCTTCAGCTTGGCGAACATGGTTCCCCAAAACGCTCAGCACAACGGGGGCGCCTGGAACAAGATCGAGCAGGACACGCGGCACTATGTGAAGCGGGCCAAGGGGGATGTGTTTGTGATCACCGGGCCGGTGTTCACGGATGCGGGGCCGCGCATTGGGGCCAATGGGGTGAAGGTGCCGACCTATCTGTACAAACTGGTCTATGACGCCACGACCCAAAGAGCCTGGGCGCATTGGCAAACGAATCAGGAGGGGGAGACGGTCGGGCGGCCGATCAGTTACCAGGAACTGGTGAAGCGCACGGGAGTGGATTTTTTGCCAAGAAGTGCACTGCAGCATTGAGTGGCAGCAAGGGTCGTGTCAGCGGCGGCGGTATAAATGGTCCTTTCCAACCTCTACACGTGAGCATCCATGAACCGCGCAGAACTCGTTGAAATCCTGGCTTCCAAGAATGACCTGTCCAAGACCGCAGCCAATGCAGTGCTGGAGACGCTGATCGACACCATCCAGACCGCCGTGAAGAAGGGCGATGCTGTGCAGCTGGTGGGTTTTGGGACCTTCAAGTCGGCCAAGCGTGCGGCACGCACGGGCAAGAACCCATCGACCGGTGCTGCTCTGAAGATCCCTGCGAGCACGGTGCCGAAGTTTGTGGCGGGTGCCAAGTTCAAGGCGGTGGTGGATCCCAAGGCTGCGAAGCGCAAGGCGGACAAGGCTGGGAAGTAAGTACGACGCCTTCGGTCACCACCGAAGCAAACCGCCATGGGCTCAGGCCTCTGGTGGTTTTGTTTTTTGCGGAGGCAAAGAAGGATTGCGACACTGGCTGTGCACCAGCCCCTAAGTGCGCGATAAGTGACGAAAGTTACCATTGGGCGTATGAATACATTTTCTAATGCCTTCCGCGCCGAAGTTGTTCGCATGGCTCGCAAGGAGCTCAAGCCGGAACTTCAGGGCATGCGCAAGGCGATCACCGGCCACCGTTCGGAGATCGCGGCACTGAAGCGTGAGGTCAAGGCGCTGAGCTCCCAGCTCAAAGCCACTCAACGGCAGGTCAAAGTAACGGATGCGCCCCAAGCCAAGGCCGTGGCAGAAGATGTCGCTCCCAAGAAGTCAAAGCAGATCCCGTTCGATGCTCAGGTGTTGATCGAGAAACGCGCGGCACTCGGCCTCACGCAGAAGCAGATGGCCCATCTGTTGGGTGCTTCATCGCTATCTGTCTACAAGTGGGAGACGGGCCACGTTCACCCCCGGGCCGCGCAACTGGAGCGCATTGCTGAAGTGCTCAAGCTGGGCAAGCGCAAGGCGCTGGCTCTACTTAATCCGCAGTGAACGGCGGATAGTGAGTCGGCGGGCTCCCCCGCCATGTTCTCAGCGGCGGCGGTACTGCTCTCCCGGTGACGAGTCATTGCGTTCGTCCGCTAGTTCGAACAGGCACTGCATGTAGGGCTGGACGTCGCTCCAACGGGCGCGATCTTCATAGAAGCGCGACAGATTGCGCGTGGCCTCCACAGCATCTGGCCACCTGTCTGCAGCGCTTACACGCGTCATAGCTTCCCGGCTGTCTTGTTCGTCGTGCAGACTTCCGTCCTGCGCGCCATAGGTATGGAATTCAACGATCCGCCTGGGCTGTGCCAGGTCAGTGTCCTGACACATGCCGCTCGGAGGTGAGCTCTCACGCGAGGCATGGGCTTCGGCAAACGAGTCTTGGACCGTATGGAGCACGGAGCCGAACGCCACATGATGCAAGTACGGGAGCAGCTTGTCCTGACGCCCGAGGATGTAGAGGTCCGAGACTAGCCACTGTGTGCACCCGAAGTGCTCCTTGAGCGTGGCGTTGTCGATGTCTCGAAGAAAGGTGTCGGGCTTGATTTCTCGCGAGGACACCTTCCAGGCGAACTCCAGCCAGTCCAGCACCTTGGCACGGGTGGCTCCGGGGTGCACGCCCTCTTCACTGGCCATGGCATGCAGAAACTGTAAGTCGCCGAAGTGCGAGCGGGTCATCACGTTGCCGTGAAGACTACCCTTGGTCTTGCTGCACCCAACGATCGGCTGGGTCTGTGCTTTCTTCTCTGCATCCTTGAAGAGGCAGTACCAACAAAGCGGCTGCGTGGAGAACCGGATGGTCTGGGACACGTTGCAGGACTTGCCCAGGTAGGTGCAGTTGCCCTCATCGGGTGAAAGCTTGAACGGAGGTAGATCGTTCCAACGCACCCCGTAGATGACATAGGGCGTGGCAAAGGGCAGGTCCCGGGAGCTGCAGCTGACGTCTATGGCCAGGGTACCCGGTTCTATCGGACAACCCATGCCGATCTGGGTGATCTCTTCATGGACGCGGCCCTTGATCAGAACGCCCAGTCTTCCAGCCACTGTCGCCAGCGAGTTTTCTGTTTCGTTGGTCATCTTGGATTCGAAGGCAGATCCCATGGGGGCTATCTGGAAGGCCATGGCAGCGCTCGAAAGAGCCAGAGTGACCGCAACCGTCACGAACTGACGCGCAACAGAGCGCATTGAAAGCGATGACTCGTGACGAAGAACGGCTGACTTGTCGATTGCGGCGTGCATATCCCCTCCTACGAGCGCACTCTAGATGGAGGGCAGTTTTAGGCAACTTAAAATTTGCGCGGCCACTCTGTAGTCACTAGGAGCGTCTAAGAGCTCCTGACTTCTTCAGGCTGGTTGCGGTCGTTCAGTATGAGCTGGCGAATGACCGGTTCGGCTAGAAGCGGAAATATGCCAACTCACCTAACCTGTGATTGGATGTGAGCACCATCGCCCGTGGGAGCGTAGTTGTGCGGCCGCCGGGGCGACTGAACTGTCGACTAGATTTCAGTCTGCTCAGATATTTCAAGCGCATCATCTACCTCGATGCCAAGATAGCGCACAGTGGACTCAAGCTTGGAGTGACCAAGAAGAAGTTGCACAGCGCGCAAGTTCTTTGTTCGCCGGTAGATCAGCGTTGCCTTGGTTCTTCGCATAGAGTGCGTGCCATATTCTGCTGGGTCAAGACCGAGCTCCTCCACCCAGCCACCTAGTATCCGCGCATACTGTCGTGTCCCCAAGTGCGGTGAGCCATGGATACGGCTCGGGAAGAGAAAGTCATCGGACTTAAGCCCTGCGACCTTGATCCACTTCTGCACAGCTTCACGGGCAGCTGCAGTGATTTCAAATTGGACGGGGCGTTGAGTCTTGTGCTGCATCACGACAGCGCGAGATGCAACTTGCTCACCGTGGCAGATGTCCCGAACTTTGAGGGCAACGAGGTCACAACCACGAAGCTTGCTGTCGATGCCAAGGTTGAAGAGAGCAAGCTCGCGAACGCGATTTTCTATCTGAAGGCGCACGCGCAGAGCCCAGATATCTTTGAGCTTGAAAGGAGCTTTCTGACCGACAAGCTTGCCCTTGTTCCAAGGCTCATAGCGAGGGGTGTTGACTTCGGATCCCATGATGGTCTCCCTTCGAGTTGAGGGGAGAAGACGATGCTCCTGATCGAATTCAAAGTCTTTGCTTCTGCTCAACTAGCTTGCTGACTCGCAATCAGCATTGGCCGACTGTCTGCTCAGTATTCCGGTGGACGCGCGTGTCTGCCGGACCGCGTCGAGTGGTGCTCCACAATTCTTGGCAACTTTCTGCAGTATCCGGGACGACTGAATTTGGATAGGCCGATGACCGCGATCCCCGAAAGCTGACTATCCTCTCCTTGCCGAGCAACCGACCACTGTCCTTACTGCCTGACCTTGACGAACTTCAGGGTTCATCAAGCAAGAGAATATCACCACGAGGATTCATGACGAAATCACCTGCACCATGAAGCGTGAACTTTTGCGTCTCCCCGCCTTGCGCGGCGGCTTTCTCGCCCTGTTGGCGGCGGTTCTTTTCGGCATCAGCACGCCTGCGGTCCAGAGGCTAGGAGCAGGGCTGGGGGCGTTCACGACGGCCGCGCTTCTGTACTCTGGAGCAGCTACAGTCGGAGCCTTGTCCTTGCGAACTGCAGCCCACGAGGCAAGGTTGCAGAGATCCGACACATGGCGCCTCATGGCTATGGCGGGGTTCGGTGCCGCCCTGGGCCCGGTCGCCCTAGCCTGGGGCCTGCAACAAACGAGCGGCGCAAGCGCATCACTCATGCTCACGCTGGAAGCGTTGTTCACCGCCACGCTGGCGTGGTGGCTGTACAGCGAAACTATGGATCGCCGTGTGTGGGCCGCCATGCTCTTGCTACTCGCAGGAGGAATGGCGCTCGTCCTGGACCAGGGCCTGCAAGGGGGCGTGCAGCTGCTGGGGCTGCTTGCCGTGCTGCTGGCCACGGTCGCCTGGGGGGTGGACAACACCTTGTCCCGTGGGCTGGCTGAGCGCGACCCCAGCCAGGTGGTGATGGCCAAGGCCACCTTGGGAGCCGCCGCGACGGCAGCATTGGCTGTTTCGACGGGTGAGCCCTTGCCGTCGTTGTATGCGGCACTCGGGCTTCTCGGCGTGGGAGCCACGGGCTACGGCCTGAGCCTCCGCTTTTACCTTCTGGCCCAGAGGGCGTTTGGCGCGGCGAGGACGGGCTCGGTGTTCGCCTTTGCGCCCTTCATTGGCGCTGCCGTGGCCTTCGGCTTCGGGGACCGCACTGCGGGATGGCTGATGCTGCCAGGCGGCGTACTGATGCTGGCGGGAGTGGTACTGCACTTGGCGGAAAGCCATGGTCACGAGCACACACATGAAGTGCTGGAGCACGAACATGCCCACCGGCACGACGACGGGCACCATTCACATGTGCACGATGTGATGCCGAAGGGCAGTCACAGTCACAAGCACATCCATGAGCCTATGACCCACGCTCACCCCCACGCACCAGATGTGCACCATCAGCACGTTCACAAAACCTCTTGAGTTCGACCGGATTGCGATGTACATACGCGGTCTGCATCTGACAGGATCTGTTGTCGGATCTGGCGCTTGTCCTTATCTCTTCCAAGAACGCAGCAGCAACGCATTGGTCACCACACTCACGCTGCTGAGCGCCATAGCTGCACCCGCCACCATGGGATTCAACAGTCCAAATGCAGCCAAGGGAATCCCGACCACGTTGTACGCGAATGCCCAGAAAAGGTTCTGACGGATCTTTGCGTACGTGCGCCGGGAGATGTCGATGGCATCTGCGATCAATACGGGGTCACCACGCATCAGCGTGATCCCCGCAGCATGCATGGCCACGTCGGTGCCCGTGGACATGGCAATTCCCACATTCGCCGCAGCCAGAGCGGGCGCGTCGTTGATGCCGTCACCTACCATCGCAACGTGCCTGCCACCTGACTTGAGCTGCGCCACGATATCCGCTTTGCCTTCCGGCAGCACATCGGCACGAACCTGATCGATGCCCAACGCGCGGGCTACCGCGCCTGCGCTCCCCTTGTTGTCCCCGGTGACCAGGACGGTCTTGATGCCCAGAGCATGTAGTTGGGCAATGGCCAGTTGTGAGCTTGGCTTCACTGTGTCTCCAAATGCCAATAATCCCATCACCACTGGCGCATCGGTCACCTCAGCCAACCAGGATACTGTGCGCCCCTCTTGTTGCATCTGTGCTGCAGCCCCGGTCAGACCGGCCATGTTGACACCCAACTCCTCCATATAACGTGTACTCCCGAGGCGGATCTGGCGTCCTTTGATGGCAGCAGAAATGCCTCTGCCTGCGACCGCTCTGACCTCAGTGGCGCGAGGAACGGTCACACCCTGGGTGCGCGCAGCGTCCACAACGGCTTTGGCCAGTGGATGCTCGCTGCCGTTCTGAATGGCCGCAGCAAACGGCAGTAACTGATCCTGGAGGCCTTCGGCAGGCATCGCAGCCGTCAAAGTGGGCTTCCCCTCGGTCAGGGTGCCGGTCTTGTCGAACGCCACGGTGTCGATGCGGTGGACAACCTCTAGCGCTTCTGCATCCTTGATCAGAATACCGTGGCGTGCTGCAACGCCAGTTCCTGCCATGATCGCAGTGGGAGTTGCTAAGCCCAGAGCACAAGGGCACGCGATCACAAGTACCGCGACGGCATTCAGGATTGCCTGCTCCCAGTTGCCAGTGGCGAAGCCCCAGCCCATCAGTGTGATGGCAGCAAGGCCGAGCACCACGGGCACAAAGACCGCACTCACTTCATCCACTATCCGCTGAATGGGAGCCTTTTTGGCCTGGGCCGACTCCACCATCCCCACGATGCGCGACAGGGTAGATTCAGCGCCAACGGCGGTTGTACGCACCAGCAGCAAGCCTTCTGCGTTCACGGAGCCCCCCGTCACCTTGTCGCCGACATGCTTCGCCACCGGCAGGCTCTCCCCGGTGATCAATGACTCATCCACCTGGCTTGCGCCTTCGATCACCGAACCGTCTACCGGGACTCTCTCCCCGGGGCGGACAACCACCATATCACCTACTTTCACGCGTGAGAGTGGTAGATCAATGTCACCGGTATCAGTGCGCACACGCGCAATTTCCGGGCGCAGCGCGTGCAGCGCCCGGATCGCTTCTGTGGTTTGCCGCTTGGCTCGGGCTTCCAGCCACTTCCCTAGAAGGACTAGCGTGACGATGACAGCGGAGGCTTCAAAGTACAGGTGGGGCGTGCCGTGCTCAGCGTGCTTGAACAGCAGGTACAAGCTCAAGCCGTACCCGGCCGACGTACCCAATGCGACCAGCAGATCCATGTTGCCTGCGCCTGCACGAAGTGCTTTCCAGCCAGCGCGGTAGAACCTCGCGCCCAGCCAGAACTGCACAGGCGTGGCCAGGGCCAGTTGAATCCAGCCGTTGAGCGTCCAGTCTTGACCGAACAGCATGCCAAGCATGGGCAATACCAGGGGGAAGGACAGACCAGCGGCTAGAGCGACCGGCCACCAGGGCGCCGACTGCTTGTCGTATTCTGTGGAGGTGCTCGTATCCGCAACCTGTGCCTCATAGCCCGCCTTTACAACGGCGGCTACAAGACGTTCGGGAGGCAAGCCTGCATCGAAACGAACCTGCGCACGCTCCGTGGCTAGATTGACTTCCGCATGCTTAACGCCTGGCACTGCCTTCAGCGCTTTTTCGACACGTCCAACACACGACGCGCAGGTCATCCCACCGATCGACAACTCGACAGAGTCGTCCGCCACGGCGTATCCAGCCTTTTGGACAGCTGCAGCCAAGGCTGGGACTGGTACCGTGGAAGCGGCGACCACTGACGCGCGCTCAGTAGCAATGTTCACGGTCACCTCGCGGACACCAGGGACGGCTTTGAGAGCCCTTTCAACCCGTCCAACACAAGAGCCGCAGGTCATACCAAGTATCGGAAGATTCAGGTGTGCGATCGAGAGCGAGGCGGACGGCCCCGCTTCATGGGCTGAGGTATTCATAGCAATCTCCATGTGGTGTTCAACTCCGGCGTTAACCGGCAGAGTTCGTACTTTCAGGGTTGACACGATGGGAGACGCAAGCGAGTCAGCGCTCCTTGTTTGGATATCTATCTGGCCACTTGACCTTGCCCCAGTGGCAAACCGGAGACTGAAAGCCTCTCAACTTTTTCCAAGAGGTGAAAAATGCATCAATTCCAACTCCCCGACATGACCTGCGGACACTGTGCTGGGATGGTGAGCCAGACGCTGCAGATGACAGACCCTGACTGCAAGGTTCAGGTGGATATGTCAAAACGTATGGTCACAGTCCAAAGTACTGAAGACCGCAAGACACTGGCCGAGGCGCTGACCGAAGCTGGATATCCGCCCGCCTGATCTAGGCTTTGCAAAACGTAATATTCGGAGCGCTCGACATTGACACGGTGGTAAGAGGCAAAGTCCTTGCTACCGTGTTATTCCATCGCACAGGAGCATCCATGACCACACTCATGAACATCGGCGAGGCGGCCAAAGCGGCAGGCGTATCGGCCAAGATGATCCGCCACTACGAGCAAACAGGTTTACTGCCAGAAGCTGAACGGAGCGAAGCTGGCTATCGAAAATACGGTGAGCGTGAAGTCTCAGTGCTGCGCTTCATTCGACAATCTCGCCGCCTCGGCTTCTCCATGCCCCAGATTGCAGAACTGATCGGCCAATGGGGTGACACACACCGCACCAGTCGGCAGGTAAAAGCGATTGCTGAGCGCCATCTAGCAGATCTGGAGGAGAAGCTGCGGGAAATTGTCGAGATGAAATCGGCGTTGGAGCAGTTGGTTTCGGTGTGCGCAGGTGACGATCATGCCCATTGCGCGATTCTGGAAAACCTCGCCGCAGACAGTCCCTCGGCCCCCAATCACAGTGCTAGCTTTGTCAAACCGAAGCGTCGCGGTGCCAAGGCCTCCACTGCGCACTCTGGGGTAGCCGAGAAGCCGACAACCAGTCATTTGGATCTCATGACTTGGATGCGTGGCGTACATGTACATCGTGGCGCGCACTGACCTGGATAGCCGAGAGCCATCCCCATGAAGCGGCTTCTGCGGGTCGCCGTGCTTGGCTGGCCGCGTATCGAGGCTCATGATTCCTTGCGCTCCCGGCCCAACTCCTGCTACTTGGAGTTGACTGGAAGCCTGAGTTGGGGCGCACGCTGAAAGAACGCGGGTGACCCAGCCGAAATCACAATGTCTATGCATTGAGAAATGGCTTTTTCGCTAACGATTTGACTCAGTGTGGTGACGAGCGCCCCTTGAGAGGTGTCCCTACTAGCTGGAACGCTTACGCCTGCCGAGAACGACTGTCGAAAATCACCATCTCAGCCGAGGGGAAAGACACCTCGGGCGCCTTGCTATGTGCCACCACTTGCCTAGCGCGCCGGCGCCACCATAGCGGTGGCAATTGCCAAATGCTGGGCCGGTCCAGTTCCTTCCTGAGAGAGAAAACCCTCGGCGAACGAGAAGTTTTTAGCAGATCGAACCACATGCGCTTGAAATGCAAGTGACTCGCTAACAAGTGCAAGGGACAAGAATTTGACCGACAACTCCAAGGTGACAACAACCCTGGAGTCGTAGTGGCCCAACCCGGCGAGTACGAAGGCTGCATCAAAGCCTGCAGCGATAACGCCGCCATTGATTGCGGAAGTCCCTCCACCTCCCTGAAGTCCAGATGTGATTTGGGTGAAATTTACGATCGCCGAGCCTGGCTCTTTGAACGCCCCCCTAAACCCAAACCAGGCAATCTCTTTCCTGGCGTTGAATTGAGCCAATTGTTCATCGCGCTTAGTGGGGTCTAGGCGAAACGGGATGGTTGGACTTTGCATGGGGAAGCAATGGTGCGTTTATCGTCCAAATGTACATTGAGGACGCGTCTTGCCTTGCATCCAACACACTTGCTGTATTGATTTCGATGCAGCCGTACTCCAACATTTCCACCTCGCCCTAACGCAAAGAGCATAGCCTTCGTCCTCGACGTGCTCGCGCGTCGAATCGTCGATTGGCGGGTGAGCAGCTCGATGCGAACGGACTTCGCGGTTGATGCATTTGAATAGGCTCTGTATGCCCGTCAGCCTGAGCGCGACGGCAGCTTGGTCTGTCACTCCGATAGAGGCTCGCAATACGTCAGCATTCGCTACACCGAGCGACTGGCGGAGGCTGGCATCGAGCCTTCGGTGGGCAGGAAGGGCGACAGCTACGACAACGCCCTGGCCGAGACCAACAACGGCCTGTACAAGGCCGAACTGATTCACCGCCGGGCTTCATGGGAAGCCAAGGAAGCCGTCGATTTCGCCACGCTCGAATGGGTATCGCGGTTCAACCACCATCGCCTGCTCGAACCCATCGGGCACATCTCGCATGCAGAGGCTGAGGCAAACTACTACCGGCACCTCGCCTGTCGGGCAACTGCGGGAGTGGGCTGACTTAAACCAAACAGCCTCCGCAGAAACCGGGGCGATTCACTATTCACGGGGCTTGATATGCAGAGCCCGCCCCGCCTCAAGCAAATGCAAATATTCAGACGCGTCCTCTAGCTGTTCTTCGCTGAATACACGAATACCCGCGTTCTCCAGAATGGCCGCCGTGACTCCCCTATGAGGCACCCGCGTCCCAGTGAATGTGCCGTCATAGGTACGCCGGGTACCACATGATGGACTACCCTCCTTCAAGACCGCCATGCGAACATTTTTGGCTCTTGCCAGGTGCAGTGCATACCGAGCCCCAGCGGTGAACGCTGCAGTGATATCGGCTGACTTCGAATCAATGACCCTTGCAACTCCAGCGAGTACAGCGTCGCCTCCTGAGCCAGCAGTGATTTCCGCAGGGTTACGCGGAATAGCCAGGCCGCCGGCCACCTCAGGACATACGGAGACGACTCTGCCTTCCTTCAGCCAAAGCTCCAGCAGGTTGTTGCTCGGCCGCTTATGTGTGCCGTCGTAGCGGACAGGATCGCCGAGTAAGCACGAGCTGACGAGAACGAGTTCCACACTTTTCCTGTTTACGTAGTGTGAGGGCCGGCCCCTCTCGCGGACGCTTGTCCGATATCGCCATAAATTGGCCTGACGTGGACTTGGAATGCGCTACGCCAATTGCGCAGGACGTAAAAAGATGATCGGGCAGCAATCTATTGACAGCTATTCGGCGGCTGTCGGCATAGCAACTACGCTGGGCGCGGCTGTCTTCCGCTCTGTTTGGAATGGGCGTCCACAACGGCCTCCAGAACTACGCGCGTAGCCGCTACCTGCTTTGATCCAAGCCTCTGCGCCAACGCCTCTTCGTAACGTTGATGGAAAGACCGGGCTTGGCACAAAGCGGCAAGACCCCGCGCTGTGAGTTCCAAGCGCTTGATGCGTTTGTCGCCCTCTACGGCGCTTCGGGAGACATAGCCCTTGGCCACCATGTCGTCCACCACCTTCAGCGCCCCCGGAGAACTCATGCCTAGCTGCGAAGCCAGCTCGCTCAGGTTGCACGGTGCCTCCGCCAGGAGACGGAAGACGTAGCCAAATGAGGATCCGATGTCGTCAAAACCGGCTGCAGCGAGATCGGCATCCAAGGCGTCCTTGAACGCTCCGAAAGCCACGTTCAGCAGTACCCCGAAGTCGAGGTGTTCGGTACTTGACATATTTAACCATGGTTAATAAACTGCGGTTAATTATACAAAGGAACCCTCATGCCATTGCTACTCCGTGCTGAATCCCCGACCTTCGATCTCCCTGGTATCTGCTTTACGACCTTGTCTTCACCGAGCCGTGGCTCTCGGGAGAACTCCGTCTGGGAGGTGACAGTCGCGCCCGGCGTCACCGGCTCCCCCCATCGAGTCACCCGTGAGGAGACCTTTGTGGCACTGCAAGGCGCTGCGGTCATTGAACTTGACGGTCAGCGTTGCGAACTGGTCGCTGGAAACGCCCTCGTTGTTGAAGCGGGACAAATGCTCTCGCTTTCTAACTCGGGGGCACAGGTGTTTCGCGCATTGGCCATCCTTCCTGTGGGAGGACAGGCTGTTGTTGAGGACAAGCCTCCCTTCACACCGCCATGGGCTGCTTAGGTACATAGCCTTAGTGCGGAAACTGCACGCCGACTGACCGGTGGCAGCGGCTGCTTCCGTTACGTGTGTTTGGTACCACCTGTTCTTTCTCGCGGGGAACACCCTGCCTTCGTCATCTTCACCATGTCCTCCATACTGATCTGTTCAGTCCCGATCCACGGCCACGTAACGCCGCTACTTGCGGTGGCGCGTTACTTTGTCGAACAAGGTCACAGCGTGCGGTTCATCACCGGAAGTCGCTTTGAAGCAGCAGTCCGTGAGAGTGGCGCCAGGCACATTCCATTGCCTGGTTCGGCTGATTTCGATGACCGCATCGATCTCAACGACCGATTTCCAGGAAGGGCAGCTCTTTCAGGTGTCGACGCCATCGCTTTTGATGTGCTGGAGTTGTTCACGCGGCCGGCCATGGCGCAATACAACGCTGTCGCATCTGCACATGCGTCTGAACCGATAGATGCCATGCTGGCGGACCCTGCTTTTGCTGGCGCTTCTTTGGTGCTGGGTAAATCCCGAGACGCGCGTCCGGCCGTGGTGATGTGCGGGGTGCTGCCCCTCTCCCTTGCCAGCTGCGACGCAGCCCCTTTTGGCATGGGCGTGCCGCCGATGCCTGGCTCGATCGGCAGGCTGCGAAACAAGCTACTCTCGACGCTCGCTGCAAGAATCCTGGCCCCAGCACAACGATATGCCGACGCCATGCACCGTCAGGTTTTCGGTGTGCCGATGTCGGGTCCCATTCTTGATTGGGCGCGGCGGGCAGACGCCATCACCCAATTCACCGTGCCCGAATTCGAGTACCCGCGCTCGGATGCGCCGTCAACGCTTCACTTTGTAGGGCCGATCTCTGCCTCGGGATCGTCAGCACCCCGGCCTGTTTGGTGGCGTGATCTGGATGGCACAAGGCCGGTAGTTCATGTAACACAAGGAACGATTGCCAACAAAGATTTCAACCAGCTGATCGGTCCAACCCTCCAAGCTTTGGCCAATGAAGACGTCATCGTCGTTGTAGCGACAGGCGGGCGGCCGCTGACGAGCCTTCCGCCACTTCCCGCCAATGCTCGCGCGGCTGAGTTCCTGAACTATGACGAACTGCTGCCCAAGACCGACGTCTTTGTGACAAATGCAGGATATGGCGGCGTTCAGTACGCCCTCCGATACGGCGTCCCCATCGTCGCCAGCGGAGGCCAGGAGGACAAGCCCGAGGTGGGCGCGCGCATTGCATGGTCCGGAGTCGGGCGCCGTCTGCGTCGGGTGTCGCCTCGTCCTTCCGAGGTTCGAGTTGCGGTTCGTGAGATCCTGCAAGACGACCGCTACCGCCGGGCCGCCGCAGCCATGGCTGAGCGAATGGCCCGTAGCGGAGGACTCGATGCTCTGGGTTCAGTCGTTGCGTCGGTGACCGACCGAGTTGCCGGGCTTACAGTCGAAGCTACCAAGGCTGGCGTTGCAATCCACCCGGTCCAAACCCAGTGGGAGAACGCAGCATGATTTTTGCGTTCAGCTCATCCACACCCGTGAAGCTCTGGAGGATTCCTGCTCTGGCTTTGCTACTAACCAGCCAATGCGCACAGGCGCAAATCGATTGCTGGATGGATGCTGAGTATCCCAAGACTGCAGATCTGAAGGTGGTGAGTGACCCCTCAGTCGCTCCGTTGAGGCAAACACTTTGGGAGTTCAACAAACTCCTTCACGCTCGCCCTGAGCTTCATTCGCTACCTCGCACAAGACTTCGCAGTAGCTGGCAGATCGGCGGCCAATGGACGGCTCCAGCAAGACCTGCACATTTCCTATTGCGTGACCACCGAGAGTCTGTGTGGGTGAAGGGCCGCTGCGATGTTGTTGCAGGTGCGGATCGAATTGGGCCCTTGTTGTCAGTAGTTGCCAGCATCAACGTACCTCACGCATTTTTTGAGTCAGAAGTACCGGAGCTGAAGGACGACAGGCTCGTAGCATGGCGCGCGTTGCCGGTCACTGGCACCCTGCGGGGGCGTCCCATATTCGGTGGGCACATGCTTGTCTTCACGAGCAGTGGAAAGTTGCCGTGGGTTCCGGTCACTACGGCGGAGTACCTTGACTTTACTGAGCGCGATCTGCAGCGCAAGTTGGAGGATGTACGCAAGGATGAGGAATCATCACCACCTGGTGAGCAAGATCGGATGTTGGATCGCATTGCCGAGGGACTGCGCCGCACAGATCCTGCAAACGCCGATCGACTCATCGCAGAGATTCGTGCGCAGCACTTACGCGCCAATGCAGGCGTTGCAGCGTCCGACGCGCGCCGGAGGAACCAGCTTGGTATTGACAATTCACCTGTAGAAACGATGTTGCGCCGAGTACGTACATGGCGAGCTAGCCTAACGGATGATCAACTGAAAGCGCAGGCACGGCTGGGTTTCAACGGACTGCATCCCGCAGACGTCCCGCCGGACCGCTTTCCCCTACTTGCGAAACCGGATCCCTCCTTCCCCTGGGACCGAGCAAATCCAGCAAGAGCACAGATGATCAAACTAGAAGTCCGAGGCGGAGATCGTTTCGAGCAGCCCATGCAACGCGTCATGGAAGGTCTGGATCTTGAAGCTATCGATGCGCTGGTCGTCGCTAGATGAGACGTGTCGATCAGGGAGAAACGCGGCGCACCGAGATTAATCTCAAGCCCAAAGTAGCGGCGTTGATACCGTGCCGTCGATATCCCACCAATGCCATTTCACCCGTGCATGACAACTAACGATCACTACGAGCAGCACCTGGCCCCCGTCTACCTGTGGATGGAGGGCGGATCCCAAGCTGCTTTGCAAAGAGGCGCCTCCGAAATTCAGACGTTGGGCCTACCGATAGGGCTGGGCTCCAACGTGGTGGACCTGGGCGCGGGATTCGGGATGCATGCCATTCCGATCGCGAGGACAGGTGCATCCGTCTTAGCAATCGATGCGTCTGCGCTTTTGTTGCGAGCGCTCGAAGAACTCAGCGAAGGCGTACCGATCCGTACGGTTTGCGACGACCTTCTCACATTTCCTAAACACCTGACGGAACGTCCTGACCTCATTCTCTGCATGGGCGACACCATCACACACCTACCCAATATGGGTGCTGTTTTGTCACTTATCGACAGTGCGGCAACGATTTTGACCTGCGGTGGAACCTTTGTGATCTCACTTCGCGACTACTCCACACCACTCTTTGGTAGCCAGCGATTTATCCCCGTGCGAAGCGACGAAGAGCGACTGCTCACATGCTTCTTGGAATACGAGGCAACAAGCGTGCTGGTGCATGACATTGTTCAAGAGCGAACTGCTAATGGGTGGACAACGCGGGTCAGTCACTACCGGAAACTGCGTTTATCCGTCGGCCATCTGATCACCCAGCTGGAAACAAGCGGATTTGTTGTGACAAGAGAGGTTGGCCTACGAGGTATGGTGCGACTTGTTGCTATCAAGCGCTGAGTGCATTTGGCTTAATCATATTCCCCTCGGCCAAAGGCAGCAAAAAAGAGTCATGGAAACGAATCCGCGTAGTTCTCTTTGTATTGCAGCGAGATCAGTTGGATATTGCCAGGCGCTGCACGGTCCAGTACAGCGACAGCACCAGCAACGCGACGGAGCCCCCACGCACCACCACTAAGCGGTACCACGCCCTGCGCGCCAATGCCACTGAGACCGTGCACCACAGGGCGACCACCATCAGTTGGCCCACTTCAACCCCCAGGTTGAACCCCGCCAGGGCCCACAACAGCGAAGCCCCCGCCACGCCCGCTTCGACCAGCACCCCGGAAAAACCCAGCCCGTGCACCAGCCCAAAGCCCAGAGCAAGCCAGCTACTGCGCAGGCCTTGGACGGGAAACAGGTTCAGCAACGCCGAGATGCCGATGCTGATGGCAATGGCGGGCTCCACCCAGTTGCCCGACACGGTGACCCAGCCCAGGCCTGCCAGTGCCAGCGTGATGGAATGGCCCACGGTGAAACAGGTCACCGTGAGCAGGAGCGCCTTGATCCCGGCGAAGCGGTCCCTGGCGCCGGAGTCCAGAGTTTCAGCGATCGGTGTTGTACCGGACTCCGTGTGCAACAGCAGATCGCGGTGGCGGGGCTGCGGCCGCGCCAGGGAGATGGGCAGCAACAGTGCCAGCAAAAAGGCCAGGTGGTCGTAGCCAGACAGGATGTGGTGCACCCCCTCGGTCACAAAGAGCAGCAGCGTGGCCAACCCGCCGCGTGGGGCGCCGGGCTTTTTTGCGTCCGCACCTTGGGCCCCTTCCGCACCGTCTGCCCCCGCTTGTCCTGCGCGGCTGCCCGCAGAGCGCAGGTCGGTGCCGGAGCGCCCGTCAGGGGCCAGCACGGCCGCCAGCGTCTGGCCGCTCAACGCGCCGCCCACCAGCAGGCGGTGTGTGGGGTCGATGCCCTGCATCAGGCCGTAGCGCAGGGTGATCGCCTGGGCTGGCGCACAGGGCAGCGTGGCAGCCAACCGCGCGTAACGCCCATCGGTGCGCTGCTCCAACGCTTCAAAGCGCCAGGCAGGCACCGTCGCCGTTCCGTCGCACTGCCACAACATGCCCTGGCCCACCCACTGGACGATGGCGGGCATGGACTGTCGCACCTCGCCCCATGTGAGCTGGCGGTCGCCATCGGCATCGAGCTGCTCCAGCGCGGCATCCACATCCTTCAAGGCCACCGACAGCACAAGGCCTATCGATGCGCCCGCCCCTGCAGTGCCCAGGGATGCCGACGCATCCGCCACCCGCAGATAGGCGTCGCTGGCCTTGTGGGCCCAGGCGCTGGGCGCCAGTGCTGCGGCAGTCAACGCGACAGCCACCATGGCCCGCAGGGAACGCCCGTGTGGGCGCAGGAGGCCCGTTATCCAGTGCATGCAGCACATCATTGGGCTCCCCGAGTCTGCCAGCGCGCCAGGCGCAGGTCTTGCAGTCCTGCTTGCTGCAGGGCCTGGCGCACGGCCTGGTGGGCAGCAGCGTCGCCCGACTGCTCAGAGGTCTGCAGTGCAAGCCACCAGTCGAGTGGCTCTTTTTGCAGGGCAAGGTTGGTGCGGGCCGCCTTCCATGCGGCGGCGGGTTGCCCCTGCAACCACAGCGCCATCAAGGCACGCTCCCGGGCGTGGGCGCCCATCCCCTCTCCGCGCGCCGCGATGGCGGCAAAACGCGCTTCCAGGTCGCGCACCAGGGGCTGCCACGCGGCGTCCCCCATCAGCCGAAGGGCCTGCGCGCGCCGCAGCAGCACGGAGTCGCTGTCGGGCTGGTGCCTGAGCACCTCCAGTGCGGCGCTCGCACGATTGCGGCGCAACAGCTGGTCGGCATAGGCCAGCGCGGTGTAGCCGTCGGGGGCATCGGCCAGGCTGCGGCGGTAGGCCGCGTCGGCAGCGTCATCGCGCCCTGCGCGCTCTTCGCTCTCGGCCAGCAGCGACCCGATCCAGGCCCGCTGGGCAGCATCCCCCGCCACCTGCTGCCGCAGTGCGGTGAAGCCATTGCGCGCGGCATCGTGCTGGCCTTGCAGTGAACGGGTTTCAAGCAGGCAGGCGGTGGCATATAGCGCAGCACCATAGCGGGCTACGTTGCGGCAGGCGGCCTCGGCGGCCTCATAGCGCGCGGCCACACGCTCCAGGGTGGCCAGCGTGAGCCAGCCCTGCACCTGTGCGGGGTTGGTTTGCAAGGCGCGCTCCAGCGTGGCGCGCGCGGCTGAAAATTCATGGCGCCCTTGCTCTACGGTGGCCTGCAACACCAGCAGATCGGCCGGGGCGTCCGCCTGGCCCCACCAGCGAGCCAGGGCCGCCTGTGCCCGGCCCAGGTAACGCGGGTCCGCCGTCTCGCGTGACAGCGTGATCCAGCGCCGGGCCGTGGCGGCAGCGGCCTGGGGCGTGGCGGGGGCTGCGCTCACACGCTCGGGCAGACGCTCGACCACATCGGCATTGAGGCCAGGTGGCAAGTCCTGCGGCAAGGCCGCCAGGGCCGTGCCCGCCCAGAACACCAGGCACAAGGCCACGCACAAACAGTGATGAGGTTTCTTCATGGGCTCGTGACAACAGCGGATATCGAAAGAGACACAATCACCCACGCACGCCCTGGCCACACCCCTTCAGGGCGCAACCAGGACATCGCGCGAGGGTCAGAGCCGCGAATCGGGCTCTTCAGCCTCGGTGCTGGACAGCACCAGCTGGTCAACCGCCTGAGGTTCAGTGGTGTCCGATGTGCCGCTGGCCACAATGGGCTGCACATACGCGAACGCGTTCACCATCACGGGGCCCCCATTGCCAGGGTCTGCCGTGTTGTCGCCGCTACCGCCCCCGCCACAACCGGTGATGGCCAATGCCGCCACCGAAGTGAGGGCCAGGTGCTGAATCCGAAGGTTCTTTTGCATGGTGTGGCTCCTTCGGATCAGAAGTTCTTGGCACCGGGCAGCGGTGGGTTCACATACGGAAACGCCGTACGGTAGTCCGTCGCCTTGGTGCGCGAGCCGTCCACAAACGCTACCCCTCCTGCCGGGGCATCACCCGGCTTGCAGCCCACCTTGAGCGTGTCCGTGGCACCCGTCACCGTGCACAGCGCACCCATGGCCACGCGCAGCGATACGTCCACCACGTCGTCGCCCAAGCGGCGGCCATTCGGGAAGCCGGCCGCGTCCCCTGCCACCACCCCCAGCGAGTTCTGCGCAGCTGCAGCCGTGGCGGCAATGCCGGTGTTCAAGCGCAGCATTTCGGCCAGGGGACCGCCGGCACCCAGGCCGGTGATGTTGCCGGGGCGATTGACGGTGGGCAGCCCCGTGAGGAAGGCCGTCATCAGGTCGGTGCGCGGGAAGTTCGTGGGGGCCTTGGCGCCAAACAGCGTCTCGACCAGCGCGGGCAGCGTGGGGTGCGTCACGTAGTCCGCAAAGTTGGCCGCATCATCCTTGGGCTTGGATGCGTTGAACTTGTCTTTGTCCTTGAGGCCAATCACCACCTCGTTGACCAGCGGCATGCCCAGGCGCGAGACCTGCGTCCATGCGCCACCGGCCTTCTCGCTGGCCTGCAGGCCCGAGTCTGGCTTGCCATTGAGCAAGCGGGCCTGGCGCAGGCTGGCAGTGGTCCAGCCGCCAATGACCTTCTCGCCCGATGCCGCCGTGAGGCAATTGGTGGGCACTTCCACCGCGAGCGACGTCACGTTCTTGTTGGCAATCTGGCCCGCGCCGAAGGCCGCAGCATTCGACTCGCTGGTGATGACGGCGGCAGGTGCATTCACCAGATCAAAGATGGTGCCCAGCGACACCGGGAACGGGTCCTGCCGCTGGCCCACAAACACCTTGCCGGGGGTGGAGCAGCCGGGGATATTGATGCCATACACATACTTGTCGGCATAGGCGTCGTAGGCGGCCGCATTGCCCAGCGATTTTTCACCGATGTAGTCGATGGGCTTGGTGAAGGTGGTGCCCCCACCGGCCATGGTGATCTGCTCGCGCTTGCCGGTACGGCGGTCACCGCGCACGATGAACATCTCGTACTCTTCACGGTAAGCCAGCGGGTCGCCCGCTGCGCCGCTGATGCCACCGGCGTTGCGCAGCGGAATGGCCACCTTCTTGCGGGCACCGTCAGGGCCGATATCGAGTGTGATGCCGTTGCCACCATTGTTCAGCGTGTTCTTGAAGCGGAACTGAAAGGTGATGTCCTCCGCTGCGTCGCCGTTGTTGTCGATGTGGATCTCGTACAGCGCATTCGAGTCCAGGCTGAAGTAGTTGGGGCCGCCATAGGCATCCTGCAGCGGCAGGTAGTTGGCGATCATGGTGACAAAACCCGATCGACCCGGTTCGTAGCTGTTGAACAGGTAGAAGTCACTGCCGTCAACCTTGGGCTGGGTCGTGATGAACGGCGCCTCGCGGTGGCTGGACGCCAGACTGACGCCCGCTGCGCTGGCAGCCAGAACAGCCAGCACGGCCAGACTGATTTTTCTTGATGGCATATAGATCTCCTCGTAGTGGATTGAGAGGTGCCAAGCACCCCATCTCTTTACGCAACCAAAAAGTGTCTAGATTCAATTGACCTATTGGCAACTACCCTAATGGGGCAAAACAGAGCTAGTTGCGGTACCTCATGTCAAGTCCTGAGCCACCTGAAGCACCGAGGCCGAAGGCACATTGAGGAATTCAGGCTCTTTGTTGATGAACCGGGCAATCAGCTAGGAGCAGGCAATGCGATTGATCTTGCGCCGCTCGCGGGTGACCCATTTCATGCAGCACCTCCTTGTGTTTCCAGAGGCAGGCCTGCGGCTTGCCAGGCTTCGATGCCGCCAACGATGTAGCGGGCATCCATGCCGCGTGCCCGCAGCGCCAGAACCGTGGAGCGGCCAATGTCCTTGCCGCGCAGACAGTACAGCAGCACCGGCTTCGTGGCGTCCAGTTCTTGGCTCCACTCCAATACGCGCGCAGGATCGCGCCAGGACGCTCCGGCAATGACCTGCGGGCTTTGCAGATAGTCCTCCTCACGTCGCACATCGAACGCACCTTCCGCACCGGGCAGCGCTGCGCCTGTGTCGATGCCAAATGCCAACGCATCCGCCTCGACGGCCGCCCCGTAGCGCTTGTAGACCTTGTCCCACTGGATGTTGGCCATGAAGGCATCCACATAGGCGCCCGCCTTGGCACCGAAGTCCAGGTGGTAAGCATGCTCGTACATGTCCAGTGCCAGCACGGGCGTGGCGCCGGCCAAGAGGTGCGTGTGGTCGGCAGCCCAGTGGTTGATGAGGCGGCTTTCGCGGGAAGACCAGGACAGCAAGGCCCATCCCGATCCGCCGCCCATGGCCTTGGCCAGCCCCATGAACTGGCTGCGCCACGCCTCGATCGAGCCAAAGTCGCGCGCGAGCGCAATGGACAAGCCGCAAGAAGGCAGCACGCCGTCGCCGCCCAGGTTGTCGAAATACAACTCATGCAGGAAGGCCGAGTTGGCGGCGATCAACTCCTCGCGCTTGAGACCGTTAATGGTGAAGGTGGCTGCGGCACTCCAGTCCAGCGCTGCGAGTTCGCTCCGTACGGCGTTCAGGCGCTTGACGGCACCCGAGTAGTTGTTTTCGTGGTGGCTGGTGATCAGACGGTTCGACAAGCCAGAGAGTTGATCGGGGTTCAGCGTCAGCGGGCGGATTTGGTAGTTCATGAAGTTCTCCATCAAATGGTCAGCGTCAGACGTGGGCAACCAGCGGATAGACGACCAAGCCGATCAAGGCGGCAGCAAGCACCACCACAGGCTCGGGCAGCTTCTTGAACCGCCACAGGACCGCAGCGGTGGCGAGAAACAGCGTAGCCGTGGGCAGATCAACGATGGACCGTTGGCCCAGCACCACCACGGCTCCCGCAATGGCACCGACGGCGGCTGCTGTCACGCCGTCTACAAACGCCACGACGCCGGGATGTTTGCCGTGCTTCTTGAAGTACGGCGCCGGGATCACGGTGAGCAGGTAGCAGGGCAGAAAGGTCGCCGCAGCCGCGACAACTGCGCCCCAGAAGCCGCTTGTCAGGAAACCGATGAACCCGGTGGTGATAACGACCGGGCCTGGGGTGATCATGGCGACGGCCACGGCGTCCACGAATTGGCGGTCGGTCAGCCATGCGTACTCATTCACCACGCCGCCGTAGAGGAAAGGCACGATGGCCAGGCCGCTGCCAAAGACGAAGGCGCCCGCATAGGTGAAGTACGCAGCAATCTGTCCCAGCTTGTGCCAGTCGAGGGTTTCCAGGCTGAGTGCCCCAGCGATAGGTGCGGCCCACGCTACGCTCTGCAGTTGGCCGCCGGTGTGCTTCAACGGTCCCCGCACAGCCCACACCAATAGGCCCGCGCCCAGAAAAACCCAGATCACCTCGGACTGGGTGATGATGGTCACACCAGCGCTGAGCAGGTAGATGGCCCACAACAGCTTGTCCTTGCCCACGCTCTTGGTTGTGAGCTTGTAGGCGCTCAACCCAATGATGCCGATTACGGAAGCTCCAACGCCATAGAACACGGCTTGCATCCAAGAGATGCCGCCATAGGCTTTGTAGGCGACACCCAGTGCAACCACCATCACAAATGACGGCAGCACAAACGCCAGGCCAACAAGCGTTGCACCCCACAGGCGGAAGTGGACGTACCCGAGGTAAATGGCCAACTGGGCGGCCAGCGGGCCCGGCATCAGCTGGGCCAGGGCCATGCCTTCCTTGTAGTCGGCATCCGAAATCCAATGCCGCTGCTCCACCAGATCGCGGTACATGTAGCCGACCAGGGCCACGGGGCCGCCAAAGCCGAGTGTGCCCAGGCGCGACATGTAGAGCACCAGTTGCCACAGCGTGTAGCTTGGAGGAGTTTCAGCGCTGGCATCGGGTGCGGCCGCTATCTTGAGATCGTTCATGTTCATTCCTGAGGCGTAGAGGTACTAAGGCTTGCGTAGGGTCGAGAAATGGGCATGGAGCGAATCCAGAACCCCGCCCACATCGGCCAATAGGGCGTCGTCGTCCGGCCAGCGCTGACGCGCTCCGGCCAGTACAGCCTCGAAACCGCTGGCTTCAGGTGTGGTGGTTCCCCCTACGTCCAGGGCATGCACCATGGTCCCCAGACGCTGGAGGCCGCGATCACCGTCCAAACCAAAGCTCGCCAGCAGTACCTCAAACGTCACCCGCTCACCCACATGCGAAAAAGTGGCACCATCGAAATCGAAGCCCAGCGCGTCAGATGGGCAGTCGGCAGGGGTGTCCAGCCACACGAAGCGCGCACTGGGGTCAATGAAGCGCTGAATGAGCCAGGCGCTGGCCACGCGATCTACCCAGAGATGGCGGCGTGTTGCCCACAGGCGCCCCTGGTACTGCATGCGGTCACGCCGGGCAATGCGGCCTGCTGCCGACTGGGGTTCGCCGGGTGACAGGATGGCTTCCACTGCGTTAGTGAAGTCCCGCCATTGGGCTTCTGCGCGAATGGAGGCTTCACCTGGAAAGAAGTCGATCTTGCGGGTGGCCTCGTAGGTGCGCGCGTGCCGACGCTGCAGACGTTGCAGCTCGGCGGCAGATAGCGAGGAAATAAGCTGGCGCGCTTGCGCCAACTCTTCAAGCCAGGGTGCGTAGTCGGCCGTTCGATCAAACAGCGCTTGGTAGGCTGCTTGCTCAGCCATGTCCTTCGCTTGAACACGCAGCAGCCAAGCTTGCCCGCCTTCTTGCAGGGCCTCGTCGGCCAGGGTTTGTAGCTGCGCAGCCTGCTCCGCCTGTGCGGGCAGCAGATAGGTGCCGTCGCGCAAGGCGGCACAGCCCAGTGCCTTGACGGCACGCCAGATCCGCATGCGCGCTGTGGCCGCCGCGGATGGGAGGCTGACGACGAAAGCCAGCCAAGTGTCAGAGGTGAGAGACATGACGGCAGCTTAGTGAGCCGTCACGAATGCTGCAACAATGTAGCGATCTCTACATAACCTCGAATGGATTGGCTGCTCGCTTCACTACTTGCGGGGTCAGCAGAATGGCCGCTTCTATACACAAACTACGCATTCAGAGGCGGAGCGATAACGACCGCAAACGCTGCAAAGCCGTCGGCCTGGCCCACATGCAGGTCCGCTTGCGCCAGCATGTGCTGTGGCTGCGGGCAACGTGACCATCGATTGCAAACTCTATTCCGAGGCGCTAGGCCTTACGATTCGAAAAGTTGCAAACTCTATTTCGCATTTGTGAACTTTATTCCGATAGACCAGTCCTGCGTGGACGCTGCGATCATCGACCTGGACGGCACCATGGTGGACACGCTGGGCGACTTCAGCGAAGCGCTCAACCGCATGCTGCAGGACCTGGGCCTGTCGCCCATCGACGCGGGCTCGATCGAGTCCATGGTGGGCAAAGGCTCCGAACATTTGCTGCGTTCAGTGCTAAAACATGTGCTTCCGCGCTATGGCGCTGATGATGTTGCTATCAAAATTGAAGAGCTCTATTCTTCGGCCTGGGCCAGCTACCAGCGCCACTACCTTGCGATCAATGGCCAGTTTGCCGGGGTGTACGACGGCGTGGAGGCCGGATTGCAAGCGCTGCGCGCCCGGGGGCTGCGCCTGGCCTGCCTGACCAACAAACCCACCAGTTTTGCGCTGCCCCTGTTGGAGTTGAAGGGGCTCGCCGGGCACTTTGAACACGTGTTTGGCGGCGATGCGTTCGAGCGTAAGAAGCCCGATCCGCTGCCGCTTCTCAAGACCTGCGAGGCCTTGGGCGTCAGCCCGGCGCGCACGCTGATGGTGGGCGACTCCAGCAACGATGCGCAGGCCGCGCGGGCGGCTGGCTGCCCTGTGGTGCTGGTCACCTACGGCTACAACCATGGCCAGCCGGTGCGGGCCGTGGATGCCGACGGGTTTGTGGATTCGCTGGCGCAGCTGGCCTGAGCTGCGCCTTTCCTGTCCTCTTTCTTTCCTTCTTTTCTGTCAGGCCGTCAACTGGCGCGGCGCCACGGCGCGGTAGTCCAGCCGCGATGCGCTGGTGCCGCCACTGCGCGTGGGGGCGGCCATGGCATCGCCTTGACGGGCTGCATGGGCTGACAGCCGGAAGACCGCCACAGCATCCACCAGCTGTCCCGCCTGGGTCTTGAGGCTGTCGGCCGCAGCGGCGCTTTGTTCCACCAGGGCAGCGTTTTGCTGCGTGGCCTGGTCCATCTGTGTGATGGCCTCGCCCACCTGGCTGACGCCCTGGCTCTGCTCGCTGCTGGCGGCGCTGATCTCGCCCATGATGTCGGTCACGCGGCGGATGGAGGCGACCACTTCGCTCATCGTGGCGCCCGCCTTGTCCACCAGGGCCGTGCCGCGCTCCACGCGTTCCACGCTGGTGCCGATCAGGCCCTTGATCTCTTTCGCCGCCTCGGCGCTGCGCTGGGCCAGGTTGCGCACCTCGCCCGCCACCACCGCAAAGCCCCGGCCCTGCTCGCCCGCGCGGGCGGCTTCCACGGCCGCATTCAGCGCCAGGATGTTGGTCTGGAAGGCAATGCCGTCGATCACGCTGATGATGTCGGCGATCTTGCGCGAGCTGGCGCTGATGGTGTCCATGGTGCGCACCACCTGGCCCACCACCTCGCCACCGCGTGTGGCCGCATCGGATGCGGTGGACGCGAGCTGGTTGGCCTGGCGGGCCGAGTCGGCGCTTTGCGACACGGTGCCGGTCAGCTCCACCAGCGAGCTGGCGGCGCTTTGCAGGTTGTGCGAGGTCTGCTCGGTGCGCTGGCTCAGGTCCAGGTTGCCCGACGCCACTTCGGAGCTGGCCACCAGGATGGAGTCGGCCGTCTGGCCGATCTCGCCCACCAGGGTGCGCAGGCGCTCCTGCATGGCGGCAATCGCTTCGAGCAGGCGGCCGGTTTCGTCATGGATGCGTACTTCGACCTGCGAGGTGAGGTCGCCACGCGCAATGCGCTCGGCCACCACCACGGCGCGGCCGATGGGCGCAGTGATGCTGGTGGTGATGCGCCACGCAATCAGGGCGCCCAGGCCAATGGCCAGTGCCACCAGCAGGCCGCCCACCAGGCGCGCCTGGCTTTGGGTGTTCTCTGCGGACGCCGTGGCCTCGGCATTCAGGCTGTTCTGCAACTCGATCAGTTCGCGCAGCTTGGCGCGCCAGGCGGTTTCGCCCGGGGCCACGCGGGTCATCAGCGCCAGCGTGGCGCTCACGGTGTCGCCGTCGTCGGCGGCCTTGATGGCGTTGGCGAGTTCGGGGCGCGCCTTGCGGCCCAGTTCCTGCACCTCGGCCAGCAGCTTGATCTCGGCCGGGGTGGCGCCGTCGGGCGTGAGCAGCGCGGCCAGGGCGGTTTCCTGGGTGGCGTACTCCTTGAGCGTCTTGTCCACCGCCTCGATCTGCGCGCGTGCCTGTTTGGGGTCGATGTCGTTGAGCATGGCGGCCGAGCGGCTCTGGATGCCGATGGCGCTCACGCTCTCCAGCATGCCGTTGACCAGCTTGGCCTTGTTGGCCCCGGTGCCCGTGATCTGGTGCATTTGCCCGTTGACCTGGCTCACCGACAGCTGGCCCAGGGCCGCCACCGCGATGATGAGCACCAGCATGCAGCCAAAGCCCAGGCTGAGCCGGCTGGAGATCGACAAGGATTTGAGAGAAGCGGCGGCAGGCATGGAAGTCCTTGTGTCTCGGTGGGCGTCAGGGGATCGGGGGATTCAGGTCGGCGCGAGCTGACCGGTGCGCATGGACCGAAGCAATATCGGTGCCCACAGGGACAGGCCGGGCCCTTGCACGTTCGACGCAGTGTAGGCAGAAATCTCAAAATGTGTCATGAGCGTTGCGGATGGGGACATGCCCGAATTGCATGGCTGCATTTGTTACAAATGAGTCGCCCTGTTGTGGTGGCGCGGCAGCACCAAAGTGCAACAGGACGTGGACGCAGAATTTGCATAAAAAGTGCTGCTACCGCGCAATGGATATGCCTTTATTGCTATTGTTATTGATAGCACTCCAAGGCCCTGCGGGTTTGCCCCGGGGGGCGACGGCCGGAGGGCGATCAGGTATAAACCTGTAACAGTTGCGAGGTCTTTTATGCATCCCACTTTTTGTTCTTCGGCGCTGCGCGCCGTACCGGCGGCCGTGGTGGTGGCGCTGCTCGCAGGGTGTGCGGCCACGCCTGCGCCCGACACCGGCCTGCGCGAAGCGGTGGTGGCGGTGACCAGCGCCCACGAACTCATCACCTTCCACGCAGGCCAGCCCGACCGCATCCTGGAGCGGCGCCCGGTCACCGGCCTGCCCGCAGGCGACCGGCTGGTGGGCATCGACTTCCGCGTGGCCAAGGGCGTGCTGTATGCGCTGTCGCAGGCCGGGCGCCTGTACACGCTCGACATCCCCACGGGGGCGCTGCGCCCGGTGGGGGCCGCGCCAGCGGTGCTGCCGCTCGTCGGCAGCGTGTTCGGTTTTGACTTCAACCCGGCGGCCGACCGCATCCGCGTGGTGTCCAACACCGGTCAGAACCTGCGCCTGCACCCCGACACCGGGGCCGCCGTGGACGGCGACCCGGCCGTGGAGGGCGTGCAGCCCGACCCCGCCCTGCGCTATGCCTGGGCCGATGTGAACGCCCGCCGCAAGCCCGACATCGCGGGGGCCGCCTACACCTACAACCCCAACGACAGCAAGATCACCACCAACTACGCCATCGACCGGGCGCTGGGCGTGCTGGTCATGCAGGGCTCGCGCGAGGGCACCACGCCCGTGGTCTCGCCCAACACCGGGCAGTTGCGCACCGTGGGGTCGCTGGGCCTGGGGCCGCTGAGCGACGTGGCGTTTGACATTGCCGACGTGGGCAACACCGCCCTGATTGCGGTGCGCACGGCGGCCGACAACCAGACCCGCCTGCACCAGGTGGACCTGGCCACCGGCGCCACCCGGCCCCTGGGCCTGGTGGGCGAGGGCGCGCCGCTGGTGGGTATGGCGATCGAGCCATGACCGCTGGCAGCGCCCGCCCCCTGCGTCCGTCGCCCCGCTTACGCCGCTTTGGCAGCATGGGCCGCTCCGGCCGTGCGCTGCTGTGCGCATGGGGGCTCGTGGGCGGGGGGCTGGCCGCCCAGGCGGGCCCGGTGCAGGTGGAGGTGGCCGATGCGGCGGGCAAGCCGCTGGCCGACGCCGTGGTGTTTCTGGACTCGGCCGATGCGCGCAAACTGGCCCGGCCGCTGGCGGGCGTGGAGATGGCGCAGGAAAAGCGCCAGTTCGTGCCCGGCGTGCTGGTGGTGACCACCGGTACCGAGGTGCTGTTCCCCAACCGCGACACGGTGCGGCACCATGTGTATTCGTTCTCGCCCGCCAAGAAATTCGAACTCAAGCTCTACACCGGCACGCCGACCAACCCCGTGCTGTTCGACAAGACCGGCGTGGTCGCGCTGGGCTGCAACATCCACGACCAGATGGTGGGCTGGATCCTGGTGCTCGACACCCCCTACTACGCACGCAGTGCGGCAGGCACCGGCCGGGTGCTGCTGGACAACGTGCCGCCCGGCACCTACACGCTGCGCACCTGGCACACCCGCCTGCCCGTGGGCGCCCCGGCGCTGGAGCAGGCGCTGACCGTGCCCGCCACCGGTGTCGCCACGGCCACGGTGCGCATGACGGGGTTGCAGCCTTGACGCGGCTGCGCCTGGCCCGGCGCAGTCTGATCCTGCGGCTGGTGGGGTTGTCGCTGCTGCTGCTGCTCATCGTGCAGGCGGCAGGGTTTGCCGTGGTGCGGGCCTCCATCGACCGCAATGCACGCGCCCAGATCGCGCGGGCTCTGGACCTGGACGAAAACATCTGGCGCCGCCTGCTGGAGCAGAACGCCGAGCGCTTGCGCCAGGGCTCGGCGCTGCTGGCGGCCGACTACGGCTTCCGCTCGGCGGTCAATTCCGGGGACGAGGACACCATCCAGTCGGTGCTGGAGAACCACGGCAGCCGCATCGGCGCGGCCGTGACGGCCCTGCTGGGCACCGACCTGGAATTGCGTGCTGTCAGTCTGATGGAGGGCATGGAGCAATTCCCCGCCACGCTGCGCGAGGTGGTGCCCCGCCTGGCCAGCCAGCCCCAGGGCAGCCAGACCGTGGTGATGGACGGCGTGCCCTACCAGTTTGTGATGGTGCCCATGCGCGCGCCGGTGGTCATTGGATGGGTGCTGATGGGCTTCCCGATCGACCAGTCGCGCGCCGACGAGATGCGGCAACTGCTGGCGGTGCATGTGGCACTGGTGGTGAAGGGGGCCGACGGCGTGGTCAAACTGCCCGTGGCCACGCTGCCCCCCGATGCCCGGACCCTGCTGCTGAACGCGGGCGGGGCGGTGGGCGAGCTGCAGACGGCCGAGGGAACGCTGCTGGTGCGCACCAGCGCGCTCGACAGCGTGGGCGGTGAAGTGCGCTCGCTGCTGCTGCGGTCGGTGGACGAGGTGGTGGCCCCCTACCGCCAGCTGCAGGTGCTGCTGGCCATCATCACCGTGGCCGGTGTGCTGCTGTTTGCGGTGGGCACCGGGCTGGTGGCGCAGCGGCTCACCACGCCCCTGCGTTCGCTGCTGGCGGCCACGCAGCGCCTGTCGCGCGGCGAATACGACGTGCCGCTGGAGCACACCGGCCGCATGGACGAGATCGGCAACCTGGCACGCTCGTTTGACCACATGCGCGTGGACATCGCGGCGCTGCAAACCGAAATCCGCCGCCTGGCCTATTGGGACCGCCTGACCGGCCTGCCCAATCGGGAGCGATTTCGCGAGGCCGTGGTGCGGGCCCTGGCGGGCCACCCCGATCACCCGGGCCGCGCGGGCCGCACGGCCACGCCCCAGCCGGTGGCGGTGCTCACCCTCGATCTGGACCGCTTCAAGCATGTGAACGACGTGCTGGGCTACGCGTTTGGCGACCGCCTGCTGCAGGCCGTGGCCGGGCGCCTGAGCCTGCAGGTGCGATCGCCCGACGACATGGTGGCGCGCCTGGGCGGCAACGAGTTCGCCATTCTGCTGCTGAATGCAGACGCCGCTGCCGCCCACGACATCGCCCAGCGCATCAACCAGTCGTTCGAGGAGCCGCTCGCGTTCGAGGACCAGACGGTGGACCTGAGCGCGGGCATCGGTTTTGCCTGCTGGCCGGGCGATGCAGACGATGCCGACACCCTGCTCAGCCGCTCGGAAATCGCCATGTATGCGGCCAAGCGCAAGCTCAGCGGGGCGCTGCAGTACGACGCCGCGTTCGACTCGACCAGCGCGCAGACCCTGTCGCTGCTGACCGAGCTGCGCCATGCGGTGGAGCACCACGAGCTGCGCCTGTACCTGCAGCCCAAGGTGCCGCTGCATGGCCAGGCGGGCCTGGCGGCCGAGGCGCTGGTGCGCTGGCAGCACCCGCAGCGTGGGCTGGTGCCGCCCATGCAGTTCATCCCGTTTGCCGAGCAGACCGGCTTTGTGCGCCAGCTCACGCTGTGGATGTTTGAGGAGGTCGCGCGGCTGCTGGCCGACCCGCGCACGCGGGGCCTGCCGCTCAGGGTGTCGGTCAACCTCTCGACCCGCGACCTGCTGGACCCGGAGCTGAGCAACCGGCTGGCCGACATCCTGGCGCGCCACGGGGTGGCGGCCAGCGCGTTCTGCCTGGAGATCACCGAAAGCGCGATCATGGACGACCCGCAGCGCGCCGAGGCCATGCTCAACCGGCTGTCCGAGCAGGGCTTCAAGCTGTCGATTGACGACTTTGGCACCGGCTACTCGTCGCTGGCCTACCTCAAGCGCCTGCCGGTGGACGAACTCAAGATCGACAAGTCCTTCGTGATGGGCATGGAAACGGGCGAGGACGACGCGATGATCGTGCGCTCCACCATCGACCTGGCGCACAACCTGGGGCTCACCGTTGTGGCGGAAGGGGTGGAGACCGCTGGCATCCTGGAGCAGCTGCGCACCCTGGCCTGCGACGAGGCGCAGGGCTACCACATCACGCGGCCCCTTCCGGTCGATGACTTCCTGGCCTGGCAGGCACGCCAGGGGTAGGCTGCGCCGGGTTCTTTCGGTCGCCGGGGTCTTCAGATCAGGGGCGACCGAAATTCATTTGGGCCCCTGGCGGCCCACAGGCGAAAATACGCGCAATGTCTTCTTCTGCTCCTCGCCCGCCTGCGGGCCCTGCCGCCCCGGCCACCGATGCCGGTGGCCCTTCCTCGCCTGCGGCGCCGCGCCCCGTGCTGCGCCGCCCCACCCTGACGGCCAAGCCTGCACCTGCGCGGCCTGTGCCGCCACCCCGGGCCCCCCGGCCTGCCCGGTCGCCCGCACCGTCCACCTACCGCGTCGCGTCGGGCGCGTTTGTGGCGCCTGTGCGCCAGGTGCCTGCGCCTGCCACCACCACCGTGGGTGGCCTGCCCACCTCACGCCTGAACAAGCGCATGGCCGAGCTGGGTCTGTGCTCGCGGCGCGAGGCCGACGACTGGGTGGAGCAGGGCTGGGTCAAGGTCAATGGCGTGGTGGCCACCATGGGTCAGCAGGTCACGGCGGCCGACCGCATCGAAGTGGACAAGATCGCCCAGGGTTTCCAGGAGCAGCGCGTCACCATCCTGCTGAACAAGCCGATTGGCTATGTGAGCGGCCAGGCCGAGGACGGCCACACGCCCGCCGTGGCGCTGATCAACCCCCGCACCCACTGGCGTGATGACCCCAGCCGCAACCGCTTCTCGCCGCCGCAACTGCGCGGCCTGGCGCCTTGCGGGCGGCTGGACATCGACTCGGTGGGCCTCTTGGTGCTGACCCAGGACGGCCGCGTGGCCCGGCAGATCATTGGCGAGGACTCCGAAATGGAAAAGGAGTACCTCGTGCGCGTGGTCTACCAGGCACCGGGCCAGACGACGGCTCGCCACCCCGGCGAGCGCTCCGCGCCGCTGCAGGAAATCGACGAGCGTGACCCGGTCAGCACCAATGTGCAGGCGGTGTTCCCCAAAGAGTTGCTGGAACGCCTGCGCCACGGCCTGAGCCTGGACGGCGAGCCACTCAAGCCCGCCAAGGTCGATTGGCAGAACCCCGAGCAACTGCGTTTTGTGCTCACCGAGGGCAAAAAACGCCAGATCCGCCGCATGTGCGAACTGGTGGGGCTCAAGGTCGTGGGCCTCAAGCGCATCCGCATCGGTCGCGTGACCCTGGGCCACCTGCCCGTGGGGCAGTGGCGCTATCTGTCGCCTAACGAGCGCTTCTGAGCGCTGCCGGGCTCCGTACAACCCCGCCTTTTTTCTGGATCGGAGCCTTCTCATGCCTTCCTCGCGGCCACCGCGCATACGCGACAGCGCACCGGCTTCCGGATCCAACCCGCTGCGGCAGCTGCGCGCCTCCGACCTGCGCGGTGTGGCCCGCCTGGCCACGCAGGCCACCACCGGTATCAGCCGCGTGGCCGAGGGCGTGCACCAGTCCGTGCGCGGCACCCTGGGGTTGCCCGGCGGGGCCCAGCCGGGCCGCACCGGGGGGCTGACCGGTTTGGTCTACCAGAGCATCCGGGGGGTGACGCAACTCGTGGATGCGGGCCTGCAGGCGGGGCTCGCGCGGCTGGAACCCTTTTTCTCGGCGAGCGCGCCCGGCACCGAGGTGCTGTGGGAGCGCGAGGCGGTCCTCGCCGCCCTCAACGGTGTGATGGGCGACCGCCTGCAGCAGGACAACAATCCGCTGTGCACCCGCATGGGCTGGTACCAGCAAGGCCTGCCGCTCGATGTGCGTGCCCTGGGCGCTGCGGGCACGGCCACCGGCAAATTGCTGGTGCTGGTGCACGGACTGTGCATGAACGATCTGCAGTGGCAGCATGGCGGCCATGACCATGGCGCCCACCTGGCCCAGGCGCTGGGCTACACGCCGGTGTACCTGCGCTACAACACCGGCCAGCACATCTCGACCAACGGCGCCGAGCTGTCGGCCCTGCTCGAATCCTTGGTGGCCGGCTGGCCCGTGCCCGTGACAGAGCTGGCCGTGCTGGCCCACAGCATGGGCGGACTGGTGGTGCGCAGCGCCTGCCACCATGCGGCCACCCAGGCGGCGGCCCCAAGCGGCTGGCTGCCCTGGCTGCGCCAGGTGGTTTTTCTGGGCACGCCGCACCATGGCGCACCGCTGGAGCGGGCGGGCAACTGGGTGGATGTGCTGCTGGGCAGCACCCCCTATTCGCGGCCGTTTGCCCGGCTGGCGCAGCTGCGCAGCGCGGGCATCACCGATTTGCGCTACGGCCATGTGCTCGATGCCGACTGGCAGGGGCGCGACCGCTTTCGCACCCGCCCCGACCTGCGCACTCCCGTGCCCCTGCCTGCCGGGGTGGCCTGCTACGCGGTGGCCGCCACGCTGGCCGCGCGGCGCAGCCCGGTGTCTGAGCGGCTGGTGGGGGACGGGTTGGTGCCCTTGCACAGCGCCCTGGGCATCCACGATGATGCGAGCCGGGGGCTCGGGTTTGCCAAGGAACGGCAGGCGGTGTTCCACCGCCTGGGCCATCTGGCGCTGCTGGGCGATGCCGGCGTGGCCCGGCAGCTGGAGCAGTGGATGGCGGCGCCCACATGACGCTGGCCCGGTGCCGGGGGTGCGGCTACGATGTGTTCATGCAGCAATAGACAACAAGGAGAAACTTGTGAGTGATGTGAAATACCGCCTGGTGACCCGCAGCGACTTTGACGGCCTGGTCTGCGCCGTGCTGCTCAACGAGCTGGATCTGATTGACGAAATCACCTTTGTCCACCCCAAAGACATGCAGGATGGCAAGGTCGCCATCACCAGCCGCGACATCACCACCAACCTGCCTTATGTGCCCGGGGCGCACTTGGTGTTTGACCACCACGAGTCCGAAACGGTGCGCAACTCGGGCCGCCGGGCCGAGAACCACATCATCGAAGCGCACGCGCCCTCCGCCGCGCGTGTGGTCTACAACCATTACGGCGGCAAGGCTGCCTTCCCGCGCATCACCGAAGACATGATGGCGGCGGTGGACCAGGCCGATTCGGCCCAGTATTCGCGCGAAGACATCCTCGACCCCCAGGGCTGGGTGCTGCTGAACTACATGATGGACTCGCGCACCGGACTGGGCCGCTTCCGGGAGTTCCGCATCAGCAACTACGCGCTGATGATGGACCTCATCCAGTATTGCCGCGACCACACCATCGACGACATCCTGGCCCTGCCCGACGTGCAGGAGCGGGTGCAGCTTTACCGCGAGCATGCGGCCAAGGCCAAGGAGCAGCTGCAGCGCTGCGCCATCCGCATCGGCAAGCTGGTGGTGCTGGACCTGCGCGAGGAAGAGACCATCTGGGCCACCAACCGCTTCATGATCTATGCGCTGTTTCCGGACTGCAACATCTCCATCCACGTGATGTGGGGGCTGCAAAAGCAGAACACGGTGTTCGCCACGGGCAAGTCCATCCTGGACCGCAGCAGCCACGTTCACATCGGCAACCTCATGCTGGAGTTTGGCGGTGGGGGCCATGCCGCTGCGGGCACCTGCCAGGTGTCCAACGAGAAGGCCGACACCATCCTGCAGACCCTGGTGCAGCGCATCACGCTCGAAAACTGAGCGGTCTATCGCTCAATCTTCGCCGAACAGCCCCCGGTAGATGGCCGCGCCCAGCAAGGCGCCCGCAATGGGCGCGGCCCAGAACACCCACAGCTCCGACAGCGCGTAGCTGGGCCCAAACAGGGCGGGGCCGGTGCTGCGCGCCGGGTTGACCGAGGTGTTGGTCACCGGGATGGAGATCAGGTGGATCAGCGTGAGGCACAGGCCGATGGCCATGCCGCCCACGCCTTCTGCCGCGTGCCGCGAGGTCACGCCCAGGATCACGATCAGGAACACCGCCGTGAGCACGACCTCGGCCACCACGGCTGCCAGCAGCCCGTAGCCACCGGGTGAATGTTCGCCGTAGCCGTTGGTGGCAAACCCGCCAATGTCCGCCCCGGGCTTGCCCGTGGCGATGAGGTAAAGCACCCCGGCGGCCACAATCGCGCCCAGCACCTGCGCCACCACATAGCCAGGCAGTTCAGACACCTTGAACCGGCCGCCCAGTGCCAGGCCCACGGACACCGCCGGGTTGAAATGCCCGCCCGAGATGGGGCCCAGTGCGTAGGCCCCGGTCAGCACCGTCAGGCCAAACGCCAGGGACACGCCCAGAAACCCGATGCCCAGCTGCGGAAACGCGGCCGCCAGTACCGCGCTGCCACAGCCGCCGAAGGTGAGCCAGAACGTGCCGAGGAACTCGGCAGACCATTTTTGCAATGAGGTGGGCATGGGCTTGTCCAAAAAAGCAGGGGGGCAGCTGCTGGCGCAAGCCCACAGCCAATGCGGCATCTTAGGAGGGCAAAATGTGCTGAACAAGCGTTAATTGCGTGCAAATTGTCAACAATGCTCTTCTGGGCGCTGGGAGAGCATCTGGCGCGTCAAAGCCGCATCAGATGGCGGGACTGCTGTCCGTGCCCTCTCGGTTGCCGGTAGTTCAACGCCGATTTCTCGGATTCAGTGGACTAACACTCAGCTGGTCTTGAAATCGCGCCATCCGCCCCGAGGTGAACACGCGCGAATGTCTTTTGCACCGCAGGTGCACCCAAGGCGTTTCTCAAGATCGTATGAAGTAGCCCATTCCAAGACCAAGACACCATGAGCACCAAACAAACCCTGTCTTTCCAGGCCGAAGTGGCCCAGTTGCTGCATCTGGTCACCCACTCGCTGTACTCCAACCAGGAAATCTTCCTGCGCGAGCTGATCTCCAACGCGTCCGACGCCTGCGACAAGCTGCGTTTTGAGGGGCTGAACAACTCCGCCCTGTTCGAGGATGCCTCCAACCTCGAAGTGCGTGTGAGCTTCGACAAGGCCGCCAAGACGCTGACCATCACCGACAACGGCATCGGCATGAGCCAGCAAGAGGCCATCGACCACCTGGGCACCATTGCCAAGAGCGGCACCAAGGACTTCATGGGCAAGCTCTCGGGCGACCAGAAGGCGGACGCCCAGCTCATCGGCCAGTTCGGCGTGGGCTTTTACTCAGGCTTCATCGTGGCCGACAAGATCACCGTGGAATCGCGCCGCGCAGGCCTGTCGGCCGAGCAGGGCGTGCGCTGGACGAGCGGCGGCACGGGCGACTTCGAGGTCGAAACCATCACCCGCCCCGCACGCGGCACCAGCATCATCCTGCACCTGCGCGACGATGCCGAGGAATACCTCAACGCCTGGAAGCTCAAGCAGGTCATCGCCAAATACTCCGACCACATCAGCCTGCCCATCCTGATGGAAAAGGAAGAGTGGAAAGACGGCGAGCTGATCAACCCCAATGACGAAAACGGTGGCCGCCAGCCCGGTGGCATGGTCAAGACCGGCGAGTGGGAAACCATCAACAAGGCCAGCGCCCTGTGGACGCGCCCCAAGAAGGACATCACCGAAGAACAGTACGCCGAGTTCTACAAGGCCATCAGCCACGACCACGAGGCCCCGCTGACCTGGGCGCACAACCGCGTCGAAGGCAACACCGAGTACACGCAGCTGCTGTACATCCCCGCCAAGGCCCCGTTCGACCTGTGGAACCGCGACAAGAAGGCGGGCGTGAAGCTCTACGTCAAGCGCGTCTTCATCATGGACGACGCCGAGGCGCTGATGCCCACCTACTTGCGCTTCGTCAAGGGCGTGATCGACTCGGCCGACCTGCCACTGAACGTGAGCCGCGAGCTGCTGCAGGAAAGCCGCGATGTGCGCGCGATCCGCGAGGGCAGCACCAAGCGTGTGCTGAGCATGCTGGAAGACCTGGCCAAACACGACAAGCACGACACCGCCGCCAATGCCGACGGCGTGACCGATGTGGTGGACGCCGACGACAAGGCCAAGGAAGGCAAGTACACCAAGTTCTACAGCGAGTTTGGCGCGGTGCTGAAGGAAGGCCTGGGCGAGGACTTTGGCAACCGCGAGCGCCTGGCCAAGCTGCTGCGTTTTGCGTCCACCACCAGCGACGCCGTGACCGTGGGCTTTGCCGACTACAAGGCCCGCATGAAGGAAGGCCAGGAGGCGATCTACTACATCACCGCCGACACCCTGGCCGCTGCCAAGAACAGCCCGCAGCTCGAAGTCTTCAAGAAGAAGGGCATCGAAGTGCTCTTGATGACTGACCGCGTGGACGAGTGGGCGCTGAACTACCTGCACGAGTTTGACGGCACGCCACTGCAAAGCGTGGCCAAGGGTGCCGTGGACCTGGGCAAGCTGCAGGACGAGGCCGAGAAGAAGGCCGCTGAAGAAGCCGCCGAGGCCTTCAAGCCCGTGCTGGCCAAGCTGAAAGAAGCGCTCAAGGACAAGGCCGAAGATGTGCGCGTGACCACCCGCCTGGTCGATTCGCCCGCCTGCCTGGTGGTGCAGGACGACGGCATGAGCACGCAGCTGGCCCGCATGCTCAAGCAGGCTGGGCAGCATGCGCCCGAGTCCAAGCCCGTGCTGGAGGTGAATGCCGAGCACGCGCTGGTGAAAAAGCTCGACGGCAGCGTGCACTTCCACGACCTGGCCCACATCCTGTTTGACCAGGCCCTGCTGGCCGAAGGCGGCCTGCCGGAAGACCCCGCTGCCTACGTCAAGCGGGTCAACGCGCTGCTGGCCTGAGAGCCGGCCGGTGACTGACGTGCGTCCTTATGGGGCGAAATATGCCGCCACCGCGCATGGGTAGGCGTTTGATTGCTATCAAAAAGTGAAACCCCGGGGCTGAATGGCGCCGGGGTTTTTCTTTGGATGCGGTGAACGTGGCGGGCTGCTGCGGTGCCTGACTCATTCCTGCGGCTGTGCCTGCTCCAGCAGCCGCGCATACACCTGGTTGCGCTCTTGCGGGTCCGCATCCATCAAGGTCTTGAGGGCCTCATCGGGCAGCCGCACGCCCCGGCGCCGGTCGGTCGCCACCGGCAGATTGCGCCAGCCGGAGAGCACCAGCCAGTCCCACAACTCCCCTGAAATCCGGTGGGTGACGGCCATCTTCAGTTCTCCCCGCTGAATGTCCGTGCCCACTGCAGGCACCTGCCCCACCGGCGCGGGGCGGCGTGCCTGTCGGATCGACAAAACGTTGCGTATCCAGTCCTTCATGGGCGGGCTGTGGGGAATGTTGAGCTGGTGCAGCATAGCCCACTGTGCTGGTTTTGCTCAAGCCTCATGGGTCCGCATGGCACTGCACGGTGCCGCTGTTCGCAGCGCAAATCACCGTTTTGGCATGTGCGCAATGTCCTGCGATCCACCGCTTGAATCGCTGAAGCCTTGATGGCCTGCATCGGGCAAGCAAACCAAGCGCCGCACTGTCGCCCGCCGAGTCGAACAACGCTGCAATGCACCAGCGTGGTGCGAACGACACGCATGGCACCCGGCAATGGTCAACGATTGTTGCCCTGCCGCAAAGCGCATTTTTCGTAGATAGATTTGAGCGCTGCTTTCAGCCACCAAGGCTGGGCGTCTTCGCGGTCTCCCCTCACACCGATTTTTACCGCCCCGAAAGGGGTCGGTGAGGTTGCGGCGTGGCCAAAAAAACTTGAGCTGTTCATCACTTCAGGACCATCTATGTTCAATCCGTTGTCGCGCCTCTTTGTGGGCGCGCATCCGCCCAGTCAACATACACAGGAATTTGACGATACCCAGCCGCCCGGGCAGGGCATGCTCCACCAGCGCTGGGCGGAAGTATCCCGCCAGGCATCACGCACCATGCGCCGGTTTTGCTGGCTGCTGCTGGCGAATGGGATGTTCGCAGGCGCGGCCTTGGCGCAGTCTGCAGATCTGGTGGTGAACCACGCGGACTCTCCGGACCCGGGGCCAGCCGGTGGCATCTTCACGTACACACTGCGCATCGACAACAACGGACCCAATGGGGCGGTGGGTGTCACGTTGACAGACACCTTGCCCGCAGGTTCTGTCTTCATGGATGTCAACACCACCGCAGGCACCTGCAACCAGGCGGGCGGCACGGTCAATTGCGCCTTGGGCGACATTCCGTTCAATGCCAATCAAACCGTGACGGTGCGCGTGCGCTTGCCCTCGGCCGGCGTGTGGACCAACACCGCCACGGCGGGCAGCACCACCACCGATCCCAACACCAGCAACAACGTCAACAGCATCCAGGCCACAACTGCCACGCAGGCGGCGGATCTCTCGCTGTCGGCAGTTCCGTCTGTTGCGAGCGTGAATGCGGGCCAAGCCTATAGCTATGCGTTGCAGGCCACCAACCACGGACCGGACGCCGCAGATGGCAGCCAGAGCATCACCTTCACCGTCCCCGCAGGCGCTTCGATCACCGCTGCGCCCTCGGGCGGTGGTTGGTCGTGCACGCCGTCCAGCGGCTACCCGCTGAGCAGCGGCAACGTGAGCTGTACCCGTTCGGGCACCTTGGCGAACGGCGCCACCACATCGGTTTTGACCGTGCCTGCCGTGTCCAATGTGAACGGCACCGTGACAGCCGCATTCGCCGTGGCGGGCCGCAAGCCAGATAGCGCGGCCATGCCAGATGGCGATCTGACCAACAACACGGTCACCGTGGATGTGGCCTCCAACGCCGGGGCGGATGTGTCGATCACCAAGACGGCCGCCAGCTCCAACGTGGCGCAGGGTGCCAATGTGGTGTACACGCTGACGCCCCGCCTCAATGGCGGTGTGTCGCTGGTGGGGCAGGTCGTTACGGTGACCGATACCTTGGGGGCCGGGCTGACCTTTGTTTCTGCGACGGGCTCGGGATGGACATGTGATGCCACCATCACCTGCACCCGGTCAGAGTACACGGGCGCCAACTTCAGCAACATGCCCGCCATTACCGTGACAGCCACAGCGGACAACACCGGGGTGTTGACCAACACGGCGGGGGTCAGCACCGCGCTGCCCGATCCTGTGCCCGGCAACAACAGCGCCACGGCCAATGTCACGTCCAGCAACGACGCAGACATGCGGTTGACCAAAACGGCCAGCATCAACCCGGTGGTGCCCAACCAGCCGTTCAACTACACCCTGACAGCACGCAACACCGGCCCCTTGGCCATCCCGGCGGGGCAGACCATCACCATCACAGACCAGGTTCCGGCGGGGGTGACCCTCAACACCCTCGTCAGCGCAACCGGATGGACCTGCGATGCTTTGCCGTTTGCAGGCCCTGGTGCATGGAACTGCTCTCGCTCCACCGCGTTGTCGGCCAACACCGACGCGCCCGTGGTCACCGTCTCTGCCATGCTGACCGGCACCGGTACGGCCACCAACAACGCCTGCGTGGCCCTGGGGGCAGGCCTGCGGGTGGACAGCAATGCTGCCAACAACTGTGCCGGGGTCAGTGTCACATCGACGGCCACACAGGCCGATCTGCGCGTAGTGTCCAAAACAGCGTCGCCCACCACCGTGGTGGCCGGCGAGAACCTGACCTACGTCATCACCGTGGAGAACCTGGGCCCTGCAACAGCCACCAACGTGGTGGTGTCGGACACCTTGGCCAGCCTGGTCAACACCGGGGGATTTCAGTCGGCTGTGGCCTCGCAGGGCTCTTGCACACCCAGTGGAGTGACCAACGGGACTTCGCAGAGCCTGAGCTGTTCACTGGGCACCCTGACAGCGGGTGCACAAGCGACGGTGACCCTGGTGGTACGTCCCAATATCGCAGCTACTGGCAATCGCACGAACACGGCAACTGTGCGGTCCACCGATGTGGGAGACCCTGATCAATCCAACAACAGCGGCAGCGTGACCAGCCAGGTCACGGCCCTGGTGGATGTCACGGCCGCCAAGACCGCGACTCCCGCCTCGGTGGCTGCCGGGGCTCCGATCACCTTCGTGGCGACGATCGGCAACACGGGGCCGTCCACCGCGCAAACGGTGCAGATGGTAGACACCTTGCCCTCCAATGCCGCCTTCATCGAACTGGTCGCGGTCAGCGGGGGCGGGACCTGTTCGCCGATCACAGCGGGCACGGTCGGAGGAACCCTCACCTGTACCTGGAGCAGCATCACGGCGGGCTCGCAGCAGACGGTCACCTACCGCATGCGGCCCCTGGGCAACGCTGCGGGCAGCAACGTCGTCAACAGCATTGCCGCAACCACGGCCACTGCCGAGTCCAACACAAGCAACAACAGCGCAACGACCACGACACCCGTCACGGCCGCGCAGCTTGACATCCTGGTGAACAAGGTGGACAGCGCCGACCCGGTGGACCTGGGGCAACCAACCACCTACACCATCACCATCAACAACAGCGGCCCTTCCTATGGGACCAATGTGGTGATGACGGACATCTTCCCGGCCCCAGGCTCGGCGCCAACCGCAACCTTCAGCTACCAGGGTGCATTGACCGTGAATGCGGGGGGCGTGTGTACTGAGCCGACTGTGGGCGCTACCAGTGGCACGCTGCGCTGCGTCTTTCCTGGTTTGAACAGTGGCCAGACGGCAACGGTCACTTATGCCATGCGTGCGGAAGCGCTCACGGTGGCGGGCGCCACCAGCGGTACGGCATTCAACCAGGCCAGCGTGACCGTGGACGAAACGGAAACCACCCTGGCCAACAACGTGGTCACGCATGACACCACCGCACGCCGCTTTACCGTGGCAACCGATCTGGCGCTGGTCAAGTCGGCACCTGCGGGCCCATTGGCGCCCGGCGCATCGCTCAACTACACCCTGACGGTCACCAACAACGGCCCCCTGGCCAGCGACGGGGCGCAGGTGGTGGATGTGCTGCCTGCGGGGGTGAACTTTGTCTCGGCCGTTGGCTGCGTGAATGCGGCAGGCACAGTGCGGTGCGCGATCGGGCCCCTGGCGGTGGGGGCTTCGCGGACCTTCACGCTGGCGACGGCGTTGGCGTCGCCCTATACCGGCGCCCGTCCGCTGGTCAATACGGCCACGCTGGATGCTCCGGGTGATACCAATCCCGGCAACAACTCCAGCACCGCCACCACCACGGTGTCGGTGCCGCCCAGCGGTGCCAGCAGCATTCCCACTTTGTCGGAGTGGGGGCTGATCCTCCTGTCCACCTTGCTGGGCCTGATGGCTTGGGGACAGGCGGCGCGGGGGCGTCGTCGCTGACCATTTTTTGCTAGTTCCCTCTGGCGCTCCGCGCACCTGCGCAGCGCGCCGGATGGGTTTGGCCAGCACGCACCAAGGCGTGCTGGCCGTTTTTTTGTTTGTCGATAATGGAGGCTTCGCCTGCATTTTCTGCAGGCGGCTTTGTTGTCCAAGATTTTCATGCTGCGTTTTTTTCTGACCTTTGTACTGCTTCAGCTCACCTTTTTTGGCATCAACATGCTGGGCGTGGTGCAGCAGCATGTAGTTCTGCCATGGACGGCATTGCTGGCGCGCGCCTGCGTGGCGTTGGTCATGCTGTTCGATGAAACGGCTGCGGCGGCGGGCAAGGTGTTGTGGAACACCGCGACCGGGTTTGGTGTTTCGATTGAGCCCGGATGCAACGGCATCGAAGCCTGCATCGTGCTGTTTGCAGCCGTGCTGGCTTTTCCCTCGTCCTGGCGCCACAAGCTGGTGGGGCTGTTGGTCGGCTTTCTGGCGGTGCAAGGGCTCAATGTGGTGCGGGTGATCAGCCTCTTCTACCTGGGGCAGTGGAATACCCAAGTGTTCAACTTTGCGCACGAGTACTTGTGGCAAGCACTCATCATGCTGGACGTGCTGGTTGTCTGGCTGCTGTGGGTGCGCGCAGGCAGCAAGTCCCAGGAGTCGTCCGTGCCTCCATCGCCGCCTGAAGACCCGCCTGCGCCCCCGGCGCACTCCGCGGCTTCGCCAAAGCCTGCGGGCCCGTTGGTGAGCGCGTCTCTGGACCTGTCGCCGCCGGTGCGATGAGCCGAAAGCGAAGGAACGGACTGACCATGCGCCGACTTTCTCCCTTGACGATCTTCATGCTGTCCGCCTTCGGGTGGATCGTGGCCCTGACGGCACTGTGGTCGCAGGTGTCCGCCTGGACTTCCTACCCCGTGGGGGTGCTTTCGCACATGGCGCTGGAGCAGAGTGCGCCCATGTGGGTGCGGCAGGTGCACTTGTCGCCGGGCAACATGGAGGTGGACACAGCGATCTCCGTGCCCGTTCCTGACGCAGGTGGGCGACGTGGGGAGATCACCATTGATGTCAGCACAGCACGTTATGCCTACGGGCTGCCGATCTTCATTGCGTTGGTGCTGGCGGCCCGTGGTCGGGGGCGCCTGGGCCGGGTGGCCGCAGGGTATGCCCTGCTGCTTCCGTTCCAGGCGTTCAGCCTGACGATGAGCGCCCTGATGCAAATGGTGCTGGCTGCCCAGGCCGACATCCGCCTGCTGAGGGTGTCCCAGTGGCAAATGGAGGCCATTGTGTATGGCTATCAGCTGGGCTCGTTGGTGTTGCCTACGCTGGTGCCTATCCTGCTGTGGCTCTGGATGGACCGCAAGTTCGTGAACGATGTGCTGATTCGCAGTTGGCGCGAGTCGCTGCCGCCTGCTGCGTCCTCGCCTTGAGCCTAGCCTGCGGGCACAGCAGCCCGTTATCCTGAAAGTGTTTCGGTGGCCGCTGCGCGTTGCTGCGCTGGGGCGCGGTGGAGGGCCGGTGCGCCCACAGGATCCAGCCGGTACCCCATCCCATAAATCGCCGAGATCGTGTAGCCGTTGTCCTCGGTCAGTTCCAGCTTGGTGCGCAGGCGAGACATGTGGGTGTCGAGCGAGCGCGAGGGGGTTTCGGCGCCGTCGCCCCAGACGGCTTCGCGCAGGTGTGTGCGGGACAGCAGGCGGCCAGCGTTGCGGAACATGAACAGGGCCAGTTCGTACTCGCGGTTCTTGAGTTCGATGGGCTGGCCGTGCACGCTCAGGGAGCGCTTGTCGGCGTCAAAACTGTAGGCGCCGAAGGCCATGCGTGCGCCCATGCTTTCGGGGTAGGCGCGGCGCAGCAGCGCGGTGGTGCGGGCCACGAGCTCGCCCATGCGCAGGGGCTTGCTCATGAAGTCGTCAGCACCGCGCGAGAGCGCCTCGATTACGTCGCGTTCGTCGTTGCGGCGGGTGATGAAGAGGATGGGCAACTGCATGCCGCCCATGTCGCGCACGGTCTGCACGACCTCGGTGCCCTCCATGTCGGGCAGGTGCCAGTCCACGATCAGCAGGTCGAAGGTGTCATGCCGCAGGGCCTTGAGCAGGCTGGTGCCGTCGGCGTAGGTGTGGCACACATGGTGGTGGCATTCCAAGGTGCCCTTGATCTGCTCCAGCAGGAAAAGGTCGTCGTCAAGGACTGCGATGCGCATGGTGGTGGGCTCGGGGCCGGGGGCCGTGAAAAACAACTACAAAACACCCCCGTGGGAGGGAGTGCCTTGATGGTGCCCCACATCAGGCCGCTGTGCGCAGGGGTTGACAATCGTTTGCAATGGACCGGGCTTGTCCCGGCCTCGCTCACCCCTGCTCAGGCCACCAGCGGGTCTTCCAGCATCGCCTCGATCTGCTCGATCAGCATGTCCACCTGCCCGCGCCAGTAGTCGCTGCTGCCAAACCACGGGAAGTTGGCGGGGAAGATCGGGTCCTGCCAGCGGCGCGCGAGCCAGGCGCTGTAGTGGATGAGGCGCAAGGTGCGCAGCGGCTCGATGAGCGCCAGCTCGCGGCGGTCGAAGCTGCGGAACTGTTCGTAGCCGTCGATCAACGCACCGAGCTGGTGGGTGCGCTGGCGCCGGTCGCCCGACAGCAGCATCCACAAATCCTGCACGGCCGGGCCCATGCGCGCGTCGTCCAGGTCCACAAAGTGCGGGCCACCGCGGCCCCATTCATCCAGCGGGGTCCAGAGGATGTTGCCGGGGTGGCAGTCGCCGTGCAGGCGGATCTGGGTGGCATCATTCAAGCCAAATTGGCCTGTGGCGCTGGTGGAATATGCGCTGGTAGCTATTAAATCGAGAGCTTTGTCGCACTGGGTCTTCCAGGCGGCTTGCATGTCGAGCGGGATGATCTCGTTCATCAGCAGCCAGTCGCGCGATGCCGTGCCAAAGGTGGCCTGGTCCAGCGTGGGCCGGTGGGCAAAGGGCTGGGCGGCGCCCACGGTGTGGATGCGGGCCAGAAAGCGGCCGATCCATTCCAGCACCTCGAAGTCGTCCAGCTCGGGCTGGCGTCCGCCGCGCCAGGGGCTGACGGAAAAGGCAAAGCCATCGTGCTGGTGCAGGGTGGTGCCGTTCAGCACCATCGGGCCCACGGCGGGCACCTCGGCCGCCATCAGCTCTGCGGCAAAGGCGTGTTCTTCGAGGATCTGCGCCTCACTCCAGCGGCCCGGGCGGTAGAACTTGGCCACCACGCGCTGGCCGTCTTCCAGCGTGGCCTGGTACACCCGGTTTTCGTAGGACGACAGGGCCATGAGACGGCCGTCGCCGTACAGGCCCACGCTGGCCAGCGCGTCCAGCACCTGGTCGGGGGTGAGGCGGGCGTAGGGATGTTGGTCGTTCGAGGCGTTGGCAGCGGTATCGGGGGGCAATGGGGTCATGCCCCATTGTCGCCGCCGCGCCCTTGCCGGCCGCGCATAGCGTTTCAGCCAGGCAGCAGGGTGGCGATATGCCCGGCGCGTGGGTCGCCGCTGCCTGCCAACACGGTGGCAAACAGGGCCTGCGTGGCCTGGGGCCCCGCATGGTGCTGCACCACCAGCCAGGGCTGCGGCCCGGCCGACACGGCGGTGCTGAACTGGTTCCAGGCCGCGACCAAGCGGTCGTTCAGGCCCTGCGCGCCCCAGTCGGTATGGCGCTTTTTGACCTGGGCGGGCGCAAAGAACATCACCGGGCGCGGGCCGGGCAGCTGGCCGGCGCCGCCCAGATCGCCCACATGGCTCGCACCCACCGAGCAGCTGTAGGCCAGGCCGGTGAAGTGGGCATGGATGCGCTGGCGCAGGCCCACGCTGCCCGCAAAGTCGATGTAGACGCTGGGCGTGGCGCCGTCGAGGGTGTTCAGTGCGTCGTAGGTGACCACGCGGTGGTAGCAGCCCAGGCTTTCGCAAAACGCCACGTTGCCGGGCGAGGTGAGGCCGATGACCTCGATGCCCTCCCGCTGCGCGAGCTGGAAGGCGGTGCCATAGGCGGTTTTGCTCGACGCGCTGGACAGCAGCATGCGCCGGGCGCCAAAGAACTGCTGGTCGGCCAGAAAGTCGTCGATGAGCCACGAGGTGATGAACAGCGGCCGCAGCAGGGCCTGCACGTCTTCGTTGTCGGCGCGGTACAGCCCGTCGGTGCTGGTGCGCAGGTAGTGGTTGTAGACCGCATGCAGGCCCGCGCGGTGCGGTGCGCCGTCGCTAAAGCCCGTGGGGTTGACGCGCTCTGGCGACAGCACGGCCTGGCTGGCCATGGGCCAGTAGCCATACAGCCGCTCGCCCACGGCCACGGCCGGGTGCAGCGACTGCACCACGGTGCCAAAGCCCCACACGGGCACGATGCCCCAGCCGGCCTCGCCGGTGGGGAAGAACTGCCAGTAGTTCAGCATGTCCCCCAGCGCGGCGTAGGTGATGTTGTTGGCCGTGAGGGCAAACGACTCGACCCGCACGCGGACCTGGCCCTCGGCCAGCGGGGTGTCGTCGGTGGTGGTCAGGCGGGTGGTGGCCAGCTGGTCCTGGCGCACGAGGAGGGTGGTGGTGCTCATGCCGCGACGCTAAACCAAAGCGTGCGCGCGCTCAAGCGATGCGCGCCGCCTGGGCGACAGGTGGGCGGCGTGGCGGTGCGCCAGATTGCTAACGGGCTCAGTCCGCCGTGGGCTGCGCCAGTTGCTCGAAAGGCAGCGCCTGCTTGACCAAGATGACGGTGCAGGGCGCATCGCGCGCCACGCGCATGGGCACGGTGGCAAAAAAGCGCTGGGTCTGCAGCCCGTGGGTGGCGGCGCCCAGGATCATCATGCTCACGTGGTTGCTGGCCGCGTAGCGCACCAGCGCCTGGGCCACGTCGCTGGCTTCCAGCACGTGGTAGCTCACGGCATGCCCGGTCAGGTCCAGCCCCTGGGCCCACTGGCGCAGGCGGGCCATGTGCTGGCGGTGCAGCGTGGTCTCGCTGCGCTCGCTGTCGCTGGTGCTGCTGGCGCCGGGCGACACCACCGTCACGCAGGCCAGCCGCGCGCCGGGGCGGATGCCCAATGATCGACCCACGGCCTGGCGCAGCGAGTACAGTGTGGCGTCTGTCACGTCGGCATGGGGCACGGCCACCATCAGGATGGGCGTGTCCTCGATCTGCTGTGAGGGCAGGGGGCTGGGCGTGTAGTGCATGCCCGCTGCGCGCAGCCAGCGGCGCAGGTGCGTGCGCAGCGGCGTACGCTCGGTGCGCTCGCCGCGTTCGGTGATGAGCACCTGCTCGGGGTTGGACAGGTCAAACGCCAGGTGCGCGGCCGAGGGGTAACGGCTTGCGGCCTCGGGCTCCAGGCAGCGCAGGATGACCTCCTGCAGCCAGGGCGGGATGTCGGCGCGGTGCTTGCGCGGCGGCGCGGGCGTCATCCACAGGCGCTGGCGCATGCCGCCGCTGGTGGTGGGTGCGCCAAAGGGCAGCTCGCCCGTGGCCAGCTCGTACAGCATCACGCCGATGGCAAAGATATCGCTGCGCGGGTCGCCGCGCACGCCCACCACCTGTTCGGGCGCTATCCAGGCGGGCGAGCCCACGGCCTGGCGCATCTCCTCGGCAAGCAGGTCGGGGTAATGCGCGTGGCAGGAGAGGCCAAAGTCCAGCAGCACGGCCGTGCCGTCTTCCTTGACGAGCACATTGGCAGGTTTGAGGTCCAGGTGGCACACGTTCTGCTGGTGCAGGCTGTGCGCGGCGCGCGCCGTGGCCGCGCCCAGGCGGGCGATGGTGGCGATGTCGCAGCGCCCGGGCGCATCCAGCCAGTGCTGCAGCGTCTGGCCGGGGATGTATTCCATGACCAGGTAGGGCAGCCGCATCAGGTCGCCCGCCGCTACAAAACGCGGCACATGCGGGCCGCTGAGCACCGGCAGGATCTGCAGCTCGACCTCGAAGCTCACGATGTTCTCGGCCCCGTCGCCCGCCGTCATGCGCGGGATCTTCATCGCCATGGCAAAACCGGGGCTGCGGTCGGCCTGCGCGTATTCCACGGCGTAGATGTGGGCCATGCCGCCCGCGTGGATGCAGTCCACCACGCGGAAGCCGTCGATCTCGGTGCCGGGTTCCAGCAGCTTCATCTCACTGGCCCTTTTCCAAGCGGTCGGCATAGAAGCCGGGCAGGCCTGCCGCGCGAATGGCAGCGGCGGCGGCCAGGTGGTCGTAGGGCACGCGGTAGAAGGTGATTTGCTTGGCGGTGTCGTCGAACAGCGCGTACATGGCGCGTGCATCGCCGTCGCGCGGCTGGCCCACCGAGCCCACGATGCCCAGCCACTGGCGGTGCGTTGGCACGGGCACGGGCACGCCGGGCTCGGGCGCAAAACGCATCAGCTTGGCGGTGGGCGTGAGGAAGTACAGCACCTGCTCGTGCACATGGCCGCAGAACACATAGCGGATGGCGGGGTCGATGCCCTGGGCGGCCGTCATGCTGCGCTCGGCGGCATTGGAGTCCTCCACGTACCGCCACTGCGCGGGCATGTCGGCACTGGCGTGCACCAGCAAGGCGCTGCTGCCCAGCCGCGCCGTGAGCGGCAGCGACTGCAAAAAGGCGATGTGGCTGTTGCCGAGCTGGTCGTGTGTCCACTGCGCTCCCAGCTCGCTGCGGTTGCGTGGGTTGGCAGGCGGGGCCAGGGCCATGGCGTCGTGGTTGCCCAGCACACACAGGGCACCTTGCTGGGCCAGGTCGCGCACCTGCTCCACCACGGCCACGGGCTCGCCGCCGTACCCCACCAGGTCGCCCAGCAGCGCAAATTGTTCGGCGCCCTGTGCGCGGGCGTGTTGCAGGCAGGCGTCCAGGGCCTGGCGGTTGGCATGGATGTCGGACAGCAGGGCGATTTTCATGGGGTTGTCTCCAACCCCATCATCGCGCGCATGGCTGAATGCCAGCTTGCAGGTGGCAGTACCTGCGCGGCGTCAACGCAAAAATAGCTGCCAGCGCTTGTTGATCAAGCGCTGGCAGCTATGGTTTTGGTAGCTCAGAGGCTGCGCTGTGCGACGGGCTTTTTGTCCAGCGCCAGCACCAGGCCCAGCGCGATGATCGCGGGCAGCGCCTGGCTAAAGAAGATCTTGGGCGCCGCGGTGGCGGCGCCAAACACCCCGGCCACGATCACGCAGGCCAGGAAGAAGATCTTGAACACCCGGTTGCCGGTGAACAGCCCCCAGAACAGGCCTGCCGCCAGAAAACCGTTGTATAGCCCCTGGTTGGCCGCCAGCGTGGTGGTGGCGTCGGCCAGCTCCTGGGTCAGGTTGAAGGTTTTCATGCCCAGGGGCTTGTTCCAGAAGAACATTTCGAGCACGAGGATGTACACATGCTCGATGGCCACCAGGGCCACCGCGATGCGGGGAATCAGCAGGCGGCCCATGGTCTTAGACGATCGTGATGGTCACGTCGATGTTGCCGCGCGTGGCGTTGGAGTAGGGGCAGACCTGGTGGGCTGCGTCCACCAGCTTCTGGGCGGTTTCCTTGTCCAGGCCGGGCAGGCTGATGGCCAGGCGGGCGGCGATGCCGTAGGCGTTCGGGATGGGGCCCAGGTCCACTTCGGCGTCGATGGACACGTCCTGCGGCACGGGGATGCCGATCTTGCCACCCACAGCCTTCATGGCGCCGATGAAGCAGGCGGCGTAGCCGGAGGCGAACAGCTGCTCGGGGTTGGTGCCGGTGCCGGCGGTGCCGGGCGAGGACAGCTTGACGTCCAGGCGGCCGTCATCGGTCTTGGCGGCGCCATCGCGGCCACCGGTCACGTGCGACTTGGCGGTGTACAGGACTTTTTCGAGCTTGGTCATGGTGTCTTCCTTGCGGTTGTTGCCCACGGTGGGCGGTGGAGGGAATCGGTTCTGGCGGTATCGTTACGTGTTTCTGCGGGCCGTCAGCGTTGCTCGCTGAGCCGGTCTCGCAACTGCTTGAGTTCGGTGGTCAGGGCGGTCAGCTCGGCAATCGAGCATTGGCTGCTTTGCAGCACGCACTGCGGAATGGCCTCGGCCTGGTCGCGCAGAGCGCGGCCCTCGGCCGTGAGGGTGATGCGCACGCGGCGCTCGTCCTGCACATCGCGCAGCCGGGCAATCTGGCCCTGCGCCTCCAGGCGCTTGAGCAGCGGCGTGAGCGTGCCGGAGTCGAGAAACAGGCGCTCGCCCAGCTCGGACACGGTCACGCCGTCCTGTTCCCACAGCACCAGCATCACGAGGTACTGCGGGTAGGTCAGGCCGATGCGGTCGAGCAGGGGCTTATACAGCTTGGTCATCGCCAGCGAGGCGGAATACAGCGCAAAGCAGACCTGGTTGTCCAGCCGCAGGATGGCGGGGCTGGGAGTGTGGGGCGTGCTGTGGCTGGGCATGGGGTGAATTGTGGGTGCAAATTCAATTGTGTGCAATTGAATTGTGAAAAACTTTGTTAATGGATGGGATTGGGTGGGTGGGGAAGCGGCGCTGCGCCATCGGTGCTATTCGCGCGTCCCGCTGGCGCAGGCAGGGGCGCTGTGCCCCTTTACCCTCAGAAATTTGCTATCAATAGCAGAGCTGCTAGTGCATGATTCATCTGTGCTGGCGGTCGATTGGGCTTGAAATTTTGGCGCGTGAGGGTTCGGGCGACGACGAACCACCAGGCCCTCAGCGCCCGCTGAACTGCGCGGGCCGGCGCTCGACAAAAGCACGCACGCCTTCGGCCGCGTCTTCGCTGTTGGCCAGTTGCTTTTGCACGGGGATGAACTCTGCCACCGCCGCCGCCTGGCCTTGCTCGATGGCCTTGAGCACGTTGAGCCGCGTGGCGACCACGGCCAGAGGCGCCTGGGCTTCGATGCGCTGGGCAATCTGCAGCGCTTCCTGCAGCTCCTGGCCAGTCGGCACCACTTTTTGCACAAAGTTCAGCCGGTACGCCTCGGCGCTGCCGAACTCGTCGGCCGTCAGCAGGTGCAGCAGCGCATTGCCCGTGCCCGCACGCTCTGCCATGCGCAATGTGGCGCCGCCCGTGGCCATGATGCCGCGCTGCACTTCCATCTGCGAGAAGCGGCAGTTGTCGGCCGCCACCACGATGTCGGCGCCCAGCATCAGCTCGATGCCCACGGTGAAGCAGATGCCCTTGACCGCCACCACCATGGGCTTGGTGCGGCGCCGGTAGCCAGGCAGGCCGTAGTCGTGCGGCTCCACCAGGCCTTCGGGGATGGCTTTTTCGCCGCGCTGCATGTAGGCGCTCACGGCGGGCAGGTCGAGCCCTGCGGTGAAGTGGTCGCCAAACGCATGCAGCACGCCCACGCGGAGCCGCGGGTCGTCGTCCAGCCGGGTATAGGCCTCGGCCAGCTGGCGGAACATGGGGGGCGTCCAGCCATTGCGCTTGGCAGGCCGGTTGATGCCGATCAGCAGCACATGGCCGATGACCTGGGTGTCGATGTTGCCCTCGGGCGGGGGCGTGGTGGGGGTGATGTTTGTCATGGGCGCAGGTCTCCTGGCCCATGATTGAAAACGCAATGGAAACTGCGCGCCGTCCCCCGAGGGACAGCGCGCTGAGGGCCGTCAGTAGGTGTAGACGCCCTGGCCCGTCTTGCGGCCCAGGCGGCCGGCGGCCACCATTTCCTTGAGCAGTGGGCAGGGGCGGTACTTGCTGTCGCCAAACTCGGTCAGGTACACATCCATCACGGCCAGGCACACATCCAGACCAATCATGTCGGCCAACGCCAGCGGGCCGATGGGCTGGTTGCAGCCCAGCTTCATGCCGGCGTCGATGTCCTCGGGCGTGGCCAAACCTTCGGCCAGCACGAAGAAGGCCTCGTTGATCATGGGCACCAGGATGCGGTTGACCACAAAGCCGGGCGCGTTCTTCACGGTGATGGGGCTCTTGCCCAGCGCCTCGGCCAAGGCCTTCACGGCGTCGTGCGTGGCGTCGCTGGTCTGCAGGCCGCGGATGATTTCCACCAGCGCCATCATGGGCACGGGGTTGAAGAAGTGCATGCCGATGAAGCGGTCGGCGCGGCTGGTGGCGGCGGCCAGCTTGGTGATGGAGATCGAAGAGGTGTTCGAGGCAATGATCACCTCGGGCGCCACGATGGCGTCCACCTGCTTGAGGATCTTGAGCTTGAGCTCGTAGTTTTCGGTGGCGGCCTCGATCACGAGCTGCGCGGCCTTCAGGTCGTCGTAGCTGGTGGAAGTCTTGATGCGCGCCAGGGCCGCCGCCTTGTCGGCTTCGCTGATCTTTTCCTTCTTGATCAGGCGGTCCAGGCTGCCGGCCACGGTGGCCAGGCCTTTTTGCACTGCAGCATCCGAGATATCGACCATCACCACGTTGATGCCCGACACCGCACAGGCCTGTGCAATGCCGTTGCCCATGGTGCCTGCGCCGATGATGCCTACGGTCTGAATCGTCATATAGAGAGCCCTCTTCAAAGTGAAACGGATGGACGGAATGGTAAGGCGAATCGCACGACCGTTCGGTTATCGTGCGTCAAACCTGAACCAACAAACCGCTGCGCAGCATGGCGGAGGAGACACCACAACATGTTCGACTACATCGTGATCGGCGGCGGCTCGGCAGGCTCTGTGCTGGCCGGGCGCCTGACTGAGAACCCCGCCGTGCGCGTGTGCCTGCTGGAGGCGGGGCCTGCCGACAACAGCGTGCTCATCCACTGCCCGGCCGGGCTGGCCGTGATGGCCAAGTTCGAGCTGAACGGCTGGGGCTTCAACACCACGCCGCAGGCGGCGCTGAACAACCGGCGCGGCTATCAGCCACGCGGCAAGGTGCTGGGGGGCTCCAGCTCCATCAACGCCATGGTCTACATCCGGGGCCAGCATGCCGACTACGACCACTGGGCCGCGCAGGGCAACCCGGGCTGGGGCTGGGAGGATGTGAAGCCCTACTTCCTGCGCGCCGAGAACAACGAGCGCGGTGCTAATGCCTGGCACGCCCAGGGCGGCCCCTTCAACGTGGCGGACCTGCGCTCGACCAACCGCTTCAGCCACCACTTCACCGAAGCGGGTGTGCAGGCGGGGTATCCGCACAACACCGACTTCAACGGTGCCACGCAGGAAGGCGTGGGCCTGTACCAGGTCACGCACAAGAACGGCGAGCGCCACAGCGCGGCCAAGGGCTACCTCACGCCGCACCTTGCGCGCTCCAACCTGCAGGTCATCACATGCGCCCATGCCACGCGCATCCTGTTCGAGGGCACGCGCGCCGTGGGTGTGGAATACCGCCAGGGCGGTGCGCTCAAGCAGGTGCGCGCCGGGCGCGAAGTGCTGCTGAGTGCGGGCGCGCTGCTGTCGCCGCAGCTGCTGATGCTGTCGGGCGTGGGGCCTGCCGCGCATTTGCAGCAGCATGGCATCCCGGTGCGGCGCGACCTGCCCGGCGTGGGCCAGCATCTGCACGACCATCCCGACGTAGTGCAGGTGCTGGACGCTCCCGATCTGAAGGACCTGTTCGGCCTGTCGCTGTCTGGCATGGTGCAGACGCTGCGCGGCATTGTCGAATGGCGCAAGCACCGCACCGGCATGTTGACCACCAACTTTGCCGAGGCGGGGGGCTTCATCAAGAGCGACCCATCCGAGTCAGAACCCGACCTGCAACTGCACTTTGTGATCGGCAAGCTGGTGGACCACGGGCGCAAGACCGTGTTCGGCCACGGCTACTCGGCCCATGTGTGCCTGCTGCAGCCCAAGAGCCGGGGCTCGGTCACGCTGGCCAGCCGCGACCCCATGGCCTTGCCCTTGGTGGACCCGAACTTCCTGGCCGACCCTGACGACATGGCGCGCATGGTGCGCGGCTTCAAGCAGACCCGCGCCATCCTGTCGCAACCAGCGCTCGCGAAGTTCGGCGCCAAGGAGCTGGCGGCCTCGGCCAATGCGCGCACCGATGCCGAGATCGAGCAGTTCATCCGCCAGTACGCCGACACCATCTACCACCCCGTGGGTACCTGCCGCATGGGGCCTGGGCCGCTGGATGTGGTGGATGCCGAACTGCGTGTGCATGGCCTCGCGGGCCTGCGCGTGGTGGATGCATCCATCATGCCGCGCATCGTGAGCGGCAACACCAATGCGCCCACGGTGATGATTGCGGAGAAGGCGGTGGACCTGCTGCGTGCGCGGGTGTGAAGGAATTCACGTTTGCGGCGCTGAACGCGATTTTTAAGGTTCGCAGAAGGTCTGCTTAAGGAGTTTTTAACAGGCAAAACGGCCGCGCGTTCCTAGACTTCTTTTCATGGAAGCGGGTGCATGGTGCACCCGGCCCGGCACCCCTCAAAGCAGGGTGTCGAGAGGCCCCACGAGGCCATGAAAGAAGCACATGAAGATTGATGCCCGCGAAATTGCCGCACTGACCCAAGCCCAGCCCGTTGCGCCCCGCATGGACATGTACGCCAGCATCCACAAGGCGCTGCGCGCCTTTATGGCCGACACGCTGCTGGGCCTGGGCCGCATGGATGTGGACGACGACCTGGAGTTTGCCCAGACCTGCGACCGCGTGATGCAGCTGCTGGACCTGTGCCGCGCGCACCTGCACCACGAGAACCAGTTTGTGCACGCAGCCATGGAGGCGCGCCAGCCCGGCTCCAGCCAGAGCATTGCCGGTGAACATCTGGAGCACGAACAGGCCATCGTCGCTTTGGCAGACGGCGTAAACCACCTGATGGCCTGTGCCAAGCCAGCACGAGCTGCAGCCACCCTGGCCCTATACCGCCAGCTGGCGCTGTTTGTGGCGCACAACTTCGAGCACATGCACGAGGAAGAGACTGCGCACAACCGCGTGCTGTGGCAGTGCTACACCGACGCGGAACTGGCGGGCGTGCACGATGCGCTGGTGGCCTCGATCCCGCCGCACGAAATGATGGTGGTAGCCCGCTGGATGGTGCCCTACATGTCACCCGCCGAGCGCACGGCCATGCTGTCGGACATGCAGCAACATGCGCCTGCCCCTGTGCTGGCAGCGGTGCTGGCGCAAGTGCAGCCGCATCTCACGCAGCCCGAGTGGACCAAGCTCATGCGCAGCCTGGGCCTGCCGGTGGTACCGGGTCTGGTGCATTGACCATGTAGAGCCACCGGCGCGCAGGCGTCAGGCGTCTTCCAGCACCACGGGGCGCAGCACACACAGCCGAAAGCGCCCGCGCCCTGTCTTTTCGATGTGGATGTGCGGGCAGTTCTCCTGCAGGCGGCGCTGCAGCAACAGCAGGCGGGCCTCCAGGTTGTCGGCCACATCGGGCAGGCGCAGGGCGGGGTCCAGCCGCAGCTCGCGGTTGGTGAAGTCCACGCGCCCGGTGTGCTGGTGGTCGCGCAGCAGCTTCCAGATGATGGCGCCCGCCACGCCCTTGATCAGGTAGTCGTCGTTGATGAATACGCTGTCGTTGGCCGCAAAGTGGCGCACCCGCAGCGCGCTGCCGCTCACCGGCGGTGCCGCCGTTGGAGTAGGCAGCGGCTCGGGCGCATCGGGCGCGGCCTGCAGCAGGTCGATGGCGGCCGCCAGCTGGCCTGCAATGGCCACCAGCAGGTCTTCATCCTCGAAGCCAAAGCGCATGTCCTCGGGGCTCTCGGCAAACAGCACACCCAGCAGGCGCCCGGCCGACAGCAGCGGCACCGCCACCTGGCTGTGCGGTTCTGGCAGGCCAGGGTAGGGGATATCCATGCCACGCAACGGGGGCGCATCGGGCGCGGCATGCGCGTCCATACTTTCGCGGATGGCATGGCTGTACAGCGCGGCGTGCGTCATGTGGCTGATGCGCACCGGCGTGCGCTCGCGCGCGGCCATGCCGATCACTCCCTGACCCAGCCGGATTTCTGAACCCACGCCCGACGTGGCGTAGCCGCAGCTGGCCACCGTGTAGAGCTGCTGGGCGCTGGCGTCCAGCATCAGCACCATCGTGTGTTCGATGCCCAGCTTGTCCTGCAGGCCCTGCAGCGCGCCTTGCAGCAATTCGTCCAGCCCTGAGCAGCGCGCGATGCTCTCGCTGCACAGGCGCAGCGTGTGCAGCAACCCGGAACGCGGCGCCGGTGCCGGCAGGCCTTCGCCCGCTACCGATTCGATGCGCTCCACAGCGTAGATGTCGGCCCCTTTGAGTTCAAACACCTCGGCCATGCCCGCATGCGACGCAATGCCCGCCAGCTGCGCGCGCATGCTCTCGAACACCGGGCCGCTGTCCTCGGTGCGCTCGTACAGCAGGTGCAGGCGGTAGAAATGGGCGGTGAGCGGGTCCAGCACCAGCACGGACGCGCGCGGGTTGCGCAGGATGTTCTGGCGGGTCTTGTTGAAGAACTGGAATGACAGCGCCACATGCGCCGCATCCACATAGACCACCTGCGAGATGTAGGCCACGTTGGGTGTGCCGTCGGGGTCGCAGGTCGCCATGATGGCGGGAATCGCCCCCTCCAGGCAGGGGCGGATGCTGTGCAGGGACGGCGCTGCGGGGCTCATGGCTGCGGCGCAGGTGGTGAGGGTGATGTGGGTGGCGAACACAACTCCGCGCCTGCGCGCGGGCCCGGTGTCTGGTCGAACGCGCTGGTGGGCGTGAAGCTCACGGCCACCACATCCTGCAGCGGCGCTGCCAGCATGGCGCCCACATACTGCGGCCCGTAACCGACCTGGCCCACCTCCTGCACCATGGACTGCAGGTAGGCCTGCAACACGGGCAAGTCGCCGTCATGGGCCGGGCGCTGCGTGGCCCGGCGGGCCTTGAGCTGCAGCGTCTGGTGGGTGGACGGCACGCTGAACACCACGGCAATCTCTCCGGTGTGCGCAATGTCCTGCAGCAATTGTTCGGACTGGCTGCGCCGCAGGTACACCGTGACCTCCCGCCCATCGCCGCTGATGTGGCTGCCCACGGCCCGCATGATGCTCGGGCGCAGGGCCGCATCGCGGGACGCCACGATGGCCGATACGCCCTTGGCCACCATGGCGATATGGCTGGGGCCGAGCAGTGCGGTCATGCCTTGAAGCGCTTGCGGGTCAGGGCCAGGGCCACCCAGAAGGCCGCCAGGGTGGTCACCATCAGCACCAGGCCGTGGCGCCACGGGTGGGCGGGCCACTGGTCCATGAACAGCGGGCGCACCAGCTCAACCGCGTTGGTCAGCGGCAGCCAGTCGGAGATGGCGCGCACAATGGGGGGCAACTGCTCGCGCGGGAAGAACACGCCCGAGAGAAACATCATGGGCGTGAGCACCAGCGTGAAGTAGTAGGTGAAAAAGTCATACCCCTTGGCCAGGGCGTTGAAGATGAGCGCGATGCTGGAGAACATGATGCCGACAAACAGCAGTACCGGCCAGGCCACCAGCAGCTTGGGGCTGTGGCTGATGCCTAGTGCCAGCATCACGCCCAGGATGGCCGTCACGGTGAACAGCGCCTTGAACGCCGCCCACAGCATCTCGGCCAGCACCACGTCGTCCAGGCTGACCGGCGCGTTCATGATGCCGTCCCAGGTCTTTTGCACATGCATGCGCGAGAAGGCCGAGTACAGCGCCTCAAAGCTGGCCGCGTTCATGGCGCTCATGCAGATGGAGCCGCTGGCCAGGAACAGGATGTAGGGCACCTTGGTGTCGCCCGCCGCGCCGCCCACGTTCACCTGCCCCACCAGGGCCCCCATGCCGTAGCCAAAGGCCACCAGCCACATCAGCGGCTCGGCAATATTGCCCACCAGGCTGGGGATCGCCAGCTTGCGCCAGACCAGCAGGTTGCGCAGGAACACGGGCCACCAGCGCACGGACAGGCTGGGCGGGCGCCATACCGACGGCGGGGGCGGGGCCACAGTGGCCACGGAGGACGGGGTAACGGTTTGCATCCGCTTATTGTGCGATGTTGGCGGTCGGGCGCACAGTCCCCGATGTGTTCCTGCCCGCCCACTGGGCACGTCCATTGCTTGGGAGCTGCCATGCCCACCCATGTCCTGAACCTGCCTGCCGGTGCCAGTGCCCTCTGGCAAAACCGCCTGGGGCTGCTGCTGGAATCCACGGGCGAGGGGGTGTTCGGCATCGACCTGGCGGGCAACTGCGTGTTCATCAACCGGGCGGGTGCACAGATGCTGGGCTTTGCGGCCGATGAGGTGATGGGGCGCAACATGCACGCGCTCACCCACCACAGCCACCCTGACGGCAGCCCGTATGCCGACAGCGACTGCCCCATCTTCAACGCGTTCCGCCAAGGCCTGCCTTGCCGGGTGGATACCGAGGTGTTCTGGCGCCGCGATGGCTCGGCGTTTGCCGTGGAGTATTCCAGCCACCCCATCCTGGAGGGCGACCAGGTGCACGGCGCCGTGATCGCCTTTGTGGACATCACCAGCCGCAAACGCGCTGCCGACGAGCTGCAGCGCGCGCACGACGACCTGGCCCGCGCCAATGACGAGCTGGAGCGCCGCGTGGCCGCGCGCACCCAGGAGCTGTCGCAGGCACTGGCGCAGCTGCGCGAGCTGTCGGCCTACTCAGAGCAGGTGCGCGAAGACGAACGCACCCGCATCGCCCGCGAGGTGCACGACGAGCTGGGCAGCCTGCTGGTGGCGCTGAAGATGGATGTGAACTGGCTGCACAAGCGCCTGGGCGAGCAGGGCGAGCGCACGCCCGAGGCCGCAGGCGACATGCGCACCCAGATGCGCTGCAAGTGCCAGAACATGAGCCGCCTGATCGAAAACGCCGTGGACAACGTGGGCCGCATCATCACCGACCTGCGCCCCAGCATCCTGGACCACCAAGGCCTGTGGGCGGCGCTGGAGTGGCAGGCGCAGGAGTTTGTGCCGTCGGCCGAGCTGGAGCTGGCGTGGCACATGGAGGTGCCTGCCACCCTGCACCTGCCCGAGCCCGCAGCCATCGCGGTGTTCCGCATCTTTCAGGAGATGCTGAGCAATGTGGGCCGGCACGCGCAGGCCAGCGCCATCGACATTGCCATCGACGTGCAGGACGATGTGCTGCAACTGCGTGTGCGTGACAACGGTGTGGGCGCTACCCGCCAGGCGCTGGAGGCGCCCACCGCCTATGGGGTGATGGGCATGCGCGAGCGGGCGCGGCAGCTGGGGGGCCAGCTGACCATCACCAGCGAGCCGGGGCAGGGCTCGTGCCTGCAATTGCTGATTCCTCTGGAGCTGTCATGAATTCCGTGGTTCGCGTGTTGATCGGGGATGACCACCGCATCGTGCGGGAAGGGCTCAAGCAGGTGCTGGGCGACCCGGCCAACGGTGCGCCCGAGATCACCGTGGTGGCCGAGGCCACCCAGGGCAGCGAGGTGCTGGAGCAGGTCACAGCGCTGCGGGGTGCCACGGGCGCACCGGGCCTGGACCTGGTGTTGCTGGACATCGCCATGCCGGGCATGGACGGCCTTGAAGTGCTGCAGGCGCTGCGCAAGGCCTGGCCTGCATTGCCGGTGCTGATGCTCAGCACCTACCCCGAACGGCAATACGCGGTGCGCTGCATCCAGATGGGCGCAGCGGGCTACCTGCACAAAAGCGCTGACCCCGACGACATGGTGGCCGCCGTGCGCAAGGTGGCGGCGGGTGGGCGCTATCTGACCGAGGCCACGGCCTTGGCCTTGGCGGGCGCGGTGGAACGCACCGGGGTGGTGCGCGCAGCGCAACAGGGCGTACCCGCCGGGGTGGACGCGCTCTCGTACCGGGAGCACCAGGTGTTCCGCCTGCTCACAGCCGGGCAGAGCGTGAGCGAAATTGGTGCGCAGCTCAAGCTTGCGCCCAACACGGTGAGCACCTACCGCGCCCGCATCCTCGAAAAGACCGGCGCGCGCAACGATGTGGAGCTGGCGCTGCTGGCGCGTGGCGCACCGGCAGAGTGAATTCGGTGCGTCGCATGCCCGATTTGTAGTGCTGGCCCTACACGCTGTAGACGCCACACCCACGAATTCATGACACAGGGGCGGCCAGGGCCACAACTGGCCCATGCTTTGCGTAATGCCCGGCACCAACTTCTTCGAGGTGTGCCATGTCCGAATTCTTCTCGCCCTACGATGCCGACCGCCCGTTGATGCTGAAATGCAGCTGTGGTCGCGACCATACGGTGGCCGACCACCATGCCGAAGTCGCAGCCGACGCTGCCGCCGCCCAGCTGCGCGAACGCAGCCTCACGAGCGAGTTCGAGGCCTACAGCAACGAGTTCATCGAGGCCACCCTGGTCAAGGCGCTGTTTCCGCAAGACGCGGTGCGCCGCCGCTTCATCAAAGCCGTGGGCAAGGGCACTGCCATGGCGGCCATTGCCAGCGTGTTGCCTGTGGCCAGCCTGCAGGCCATGGCGCAAGAGAAGCAAGGCGCACTGGAGAAGACCAACCTCAAGATCGGCTTCATCCCGATCACCTGCGCCACGCCGCTGATCATGGCCCACCCGCTGGGCTTTTATAGCAAGCAGGGCCTGAACGTGGAGGTCACCAAGACAGCAGGCTGGGCGCTGATCCGCGACAAGATGATGAACAAGGAGTACGACGCCACGCACTTCCTGAGTCCCATGCCGCTGGCGATCTCGATGGGGGTGGGCTCCAACGCCGTGCCGATGAAAGTGGCGACCATCCAGAACACCAACGGGCAGGCTATCACGCTGGCCAACAAGCACAAGGACAAGCGCGATCCCAAGCAGTGGAAGGGCTTCAAGTTTGCCGTGCCGTTCGAGTTCAGCATGCACAATTTTTTGCTGCGCTACTACGTGGCCGAGCATGGACTGAACCCCGATACCGACATCCAGATCCGCGTGGTGCCACCGCCCGAGATGGTGGCCAACCTGCGTGCGGGCAACATCGACGGCTACCTGGGCCCCGATCCGTTCAACCAGCGCGCGGTGTATGAGGAGATCGGCTTTTTGCACATCCTGACCAAGGAGCTGTGGGATGGCCACCCCTGCTGCGCGTTCGGCACCAGTGCCGAATTCATCCAACAGAACCCCAACACCTTTGCTGCGCTCTACCGCGCCGTGCTCACGTCGGCCGCCATGGCGCGCAAGCCCGAAAACCGCGAGCTGATCGCCAAGGTGATTGCGCCCGCGCAATACCTCAACCAGCCCGAGACCGTGCTCACGCAGGTGCTCACGGGCCGCTTTGCCGATGGCCTGGGCAAGATCCAGTCGGTGCCCGACCGTGCCGACTTTGACCCTATGCCGTGGCAGAGCATGGCGGTGTGGATGCTCACGCAGATGCAGCGCTGGGGCTACGTCAAGGGCGATGTGAACTACCAGCAGATCGCCGAGCAGGTGTTTTTGCTCACCGACGCCAAGAAGCATATGAAAGTGCTGGACCAGAAGGTACCCGAGGGCGCGTATCCCAAGTTCAAGATCATGGGGCGCGAGTTCGATGCCACCAAGGCGGCCGAGTACGCCAAGAGCTTCCCCATCCGCAAGGCGGCATGAAATGAAGCACCCCCTGAGCCGCTTCGCGCCTTCACCCCTCTCTCGCCTTGCAGCGCAATGCGGGAGGGGGACGCCCCCAGCGCACGGAGCGAAGGCGACATTGGCTCGTCGTGGCGGTCCTTGCGCGGGGGCCCTGGCTTCGGCCCTGCGCGTTTTGTGGGTTGTTGAACTTGTGAAACGCACGGAGATTTGACATGACAAGTTCCAAAAATCTCAACCTGCGCGCGGGCCTTTTGTCCGTGCTCATCTTCCTCACGCTGCTGGGCATCTGGTACATCGCCACGGCGCCATCGGGTGCGGCGGGTGCTGGCACGGCCGGCATGACGGCCGAGCAGATCGAGTACGCCAAGATGATGGGCAAGGACCCGGGTGCGTCCAAGAGCGGCGGCTTTCCCACACTGGGTGCCATGGGCAGCACGGTGTGGGGCCATCTCTCCAACCCGTTCTACGACAACGGCCCCAACGACAAGGGCATCGCCATCCAGCTGGCGCATTCGCTGGGCCGGGTTGCGCTGGGCTTTGGCCTGGCCTGCCTGGTCGCCATCCCGCTCGGTTTCATCATCGGCATGTCACCGCTGCTGCGCCGCGCATTCGACCCGTTCATCCAGGTGCTCAAGCCCATCAGCCCGCTGGCGTGGATGCCGCTCGCGCTCTACACCATCAAGGACTCGTCCATCTCGGGCATCTTCGTGATCTTCATCTGCTCGGTGTGGCCCATGTTGGTGAACACGGCGTTTGGCGTGGCGTCGGTCAAGCGCGAGTGGCTCAACGTGTCGGCCACGCTGGAAGTGAACCCGCTGCGCAAGGCCTTCCTGGTGATCCTGCCTGCCGCAGCGCCCACCATCCTCACGGGCATGCGCATCAGCATGGGCATTGCCTGGCTGGTGATCGTGGCGGCCGAGATGCTGGTGGGCGGCACGGGGATTGGCTACTTCGTGTGGAACGAGTGGAACAACCTGTCGCTCACCAACGTGATCTTTGCCATCCTGGTGATCGGCGTGGTGGGCATGTTGCTCGACCTGGCGTTTGGCCAGCTGCAGAAGGTGGTGACCTATGTGGAGTGATGTTGCCCAGCGCCCGGCTGTTCCAGCCCCTCTTGCCACTGATGCCACTGACGCACCGCAACGAAAGGCCTCTGCCGTGACCCAAGGCTTCCTCCAGATCGACCGGCTGAGCAAGGCCTTTGTACCCGCCAAGCCCGTGTTTGCCGATGTGTCGTTCACGCTCGACAAGGGCGAATTCGTCTGCATCATCGGCCACTCGGGCTGCGGCAAGACCACCATCCTCAACGTGCTGGCGGGGCTGGACACCGCCACCTCGGGCACCGTCATCATGGACGGGCGCGAAGTGGCTGGCCCCAGCCTGGACCGGGGCGTGGTGTTCCAGAGCCACGCGCTCATGCCCTGGCTGACGGTGCGCCAGAACATCGCGTTTGCCGTGAAGTCGCGCTGGCCCGACTGGAAGAAGACCCAGGTGGATGCGCATGTGGAGAAGTTCGTGGCGCTGGTGGGCCTGAGCCCTGCCATCGACAAAAAGCCTTCGCAACTCTCAGGCGGCATGAAGCAGCGCGTGGGCATCGCGCGCGCGTTCTCCATCCAGCCCAAGATGCTGCTGCTGGACGAGCCCTTCGGCGCACTCGACGCGCTCACACGCGGCACCATCCAGGACGAGCTGATGACCATCGTGCGCCAGACGCAGCAGACGGTGTTCATGATCACGCACGATGTGGACGAGGCGATTTTGCTGGCCGACCGCATCCTGCTCATGAGCAACGGCAACGAGACGCCCGAGGGCTACCGCCCCGGCGGCATCGCCGAGGTGGTGGTGAACCCGCTGCCACGCGAACGCACGCGCGCCAGCCTGCACCACCTGGACGGCTACTACGCGCTGCGCAACCACATCGTGGACTTTTTGGTGACGCGCGCCAAAGCCCACTGATTTCCTGAATAACCAAGCACTGTCGTGTTGCCCTCAGGGGGCGGCAGGGAGTGCTGCACCCTGAAGTTCCTGTTCCCTGTTCCAAAACCCATCCAACCGAAGGAGCCATCACCATGAACCGCAACGACGTTACCGAAAAGATCATCAGCACCAAGGTCGCCAAGGGCCTGCAGTGGGAGGCCATTGCCAAGAAGGTCGGCCAGTCCAAGGAATGGACCACGGCCCTGTGCCTGGGCCAGATGACGGCATCGGCCGAACAGGCCAAGGTGCTGGGCAAGATCTTCGGCCTCACGGCCGAAGAGCAGAAGTGGCTGCAGGTCGTGCCCTACAAGGGCTCGCTGCCCACGCCCGTGCCTACCGATCCGCTGATCTACCGCTGGTACGAGATCGTGAGCGTCTACGGCACGACCATCAAGGAACTGATCCACGAGGAATTCGGCGACGGCATCATGAGCGCCATCGACTTCAGCATGGACATCACGCGCGAAGCCGACCCCAAGGGCGACCGCGTGAATGTGGTCCTGTCGGGCAAGTTTCTGCCCTACAAGCAGTATTGATCCGGAGCGAGCGGCGTCGCCCGCTCCCTGTGCCTCGTCAGGCGGCCTTCCAGAAGATGTAGTCGGCCTGGTACTTCACGATTTCGCGCGCGCCCTTGTTGGCCGTGGTGCAGGCCGTGGTGGGCGCCACGCCGCCCTTCAAAGCCACGCGCTGGATGTAGGTCACGCCCACCATGGCGCCGTTGCCCATGGCCGGGTTGGCCTTGACCAGCTGGTAGGGCAGGTTGCCAGCGCCTGACGGTGCCACCGCCAGCTGCGTGGCGGTGAGCTTGGAGCCATCGTTCGACTCCCAGGTGGCCGGAGGGCCGTAGTAGGTGCCCACTTGTTTGCCGCTGCGGTCGTTCAGCACCGCCTTGGGGCCCACAAACACCCATTCGGTCTGGCCGGGCATGTTGGCCTTGTCGCGGCATTCGTAGGTGATCTCGCCCACGCCCACGGTTTCCATGGCGACCTTGTGGCCCGCAGGCACCTTGATGGTGTCGGGCAGGCTGTCCTGCGAGTACATGGGGCTGGATGCGGGCTTCATGGCGCCGCAGGCCGTCAGCAAGGTGGCGGTGGCAAGCGCGAGGGCCCAGGGGGCCAAACGGGTGTGCAGGGGCTGGGTGTGCATGGTGGTTGCCTTTTCTTGAATGGGTTGGAGGGTGCAGCCGCCGCAAAAACGGTCTGCTGCAACAGGGGGTACGCATCCGGGCGCGGATTGGATGTGGGCAAGGCAAAATTTTTTCGCCGCCCCTGTCTGGTGTGCTGGTGGGCCCGCTCACACCGGGCCACTACCCATGCATTAAAGTCGCCGCATTGCTGCGACAGGCCCCCTGTCCTTCGTGGCGTTTGCGTCTTCTTTTTCTGGAAAACCTCCAATGACCACCCTCGGAACCCCTCTGTCCCTCCACGCTACCAAAGTCATGCTGCTGGGCTCCGGCGAGCTGGGCAAGGAAGTGCTGATCGCGCTGCAGCGCCTGGGTGTGGAAACTATCGCCGTGGACCGCTACGACAACGCCCCCGGCCAGCAGGTGGCCCACCACGCGCGCACCATCACCATGAGCGACCCGGCCCAGCTCAAGGCGTTGATCGAGGCCGAGCGCCCGCACCTGGTCGTGCCCGAGATCGAAGCCATCGCCACCCCCATGCTCGAAGAGCTGGAAGCCGCGGGCACCGTGCGCGTGATCCCCACGGCCCGCGCGGCGCGCCTGACCATGGACCGCGAAGGCATCCGCGTGCTGGCGGCCGAGATGCTGGGACTGCCCACCAGCCCCTATAAATTCTGTAATTCGCTCGAAGAGCTGCAGGCTGCGATTGATAGCGGGATTGGCTATCCCTGCATCGTCAAACCCGTGATGAGCAGCTCCGGCAAGGGCCAGAGCAAGATCGACGGCCCGGACGATGTGAAAAAAGCCTGGGACTACGCCATGGCCGGTGGCCGCGTGAGCCATGGCCGCGTGATCGTCGAGGGCTTCATCGACTTTGACTACGAAATCACCCAGCTCACTGTGCGTTCGGTGGGCGCCGACGGCCAGATCGTCACCAGCTTCTGCGACCCCATCGGCCACGTGCAGGTGAGCGGCGACTATGTGGAGAGCTGGCAGCCCCACCCCATGCACCCCGCCGCGCTCGAAAAATCACGCCAGATCGCCAAGGCCGTGACCGACAACCTGGGTGGCCAGGGATTGTTTGGTGTGGAGTTGTTCGTCAAGGGCCAGGACGTCTGGTTCAGCGAAGTCAGCCCGCGCCCGCACGACACCGGCCTGGTCACCCTGTGCACCCAGCACCAGAGCGAGTTCGAGCTGCACGCCCGCGCCATCCTGGGCCTGCCGGTGGACACCCGCCTGCGCAACCCCGGCGCCAGTGCCGTGATCTATGGCGGTGTGGAAGCGCAGGGCATTGTGTTCGATGGCGTGGATGAAGCGCTGCGCGTGCCCGGCACCGACCTGCGCCTGTTCGGCAAACCCGAGAGCTTCACCAAGCGCCGCATGGGCGTGGCGCTGGCGCGGGCGGAGGATGTGGACACTGCGCGCCACAACGCCAAGCTCGCGGCGGGCAAGGTCAGGCCCCGGAAGGTCTGAATTTCAAGAAAAAATGGCCGTTTGCGCGCGATGGGTAAGCGCTTATAGCTATTGTTTTTATAGTTGGCATCGGCTGGCACGCCAGCCGGTGCCAACGCTCAGCCATCCTCGCGGATCTGGCGGCCCGTGAGCTTGAGGAACAGATCCTCCAGGTTGGCGGGCCGGTGCAAGGTGCGCAGGTGCCCGTGCTGCCCCAGCGCCTGCAGTAGCGGCTGGGCGTTCTGGGTGTAGAAAAACACTGTCTCGCCGCTCACTTCTACCCGGGCCGCGAGCGCGCGCAGGGTGGTGTCTTGTGTGAGTGCCACCGCGCCCACCCCAAACACCTCCACCACCTCGCGCTCCAGGTGCTGGGCGATCAGCTCGCGCGGGCGGCCTTCGGCGATTTTTTTGCCATGGTCCAGCACCAGCAGGCGCGAGCACAGGCGCTCGGCCTCGTCCATGAAGTGGGTGGTCAGCAAAATCGACTTGCCTTGCTGCAGCAGCAGTTGCAGCCGCTCCCACATCAGGTGGCGGGCCTGTGGGTCCAGGCCGGTGGTGGGTTCGTCCAGCAGCAGCAGGCGCGGGTTGTTGACGAGGGCCCGCGCCAGCGACAGGCGCCGCTTCATGCCGCCCGAGAGTTCGCCGGGCTTGGCATCGGCCTTGTGGGACAGCGCCCCAAACTCCAGCAGCTGCGGCACGCGCTCGTCCATCACCGCGCCCTTGAGTCCGAAATAGCGGCCAAACACGCGCAGGTTTTCGGCGCAGGTGAAGTCCGGGTCCAGTGTGTCGAACTGCGTGACCACCCCCAGCTGCGCCTTGATGGCCAGCGCATCGCGCGGCATGTGCAGCGGCGCCGCGCCAGGGGTGGGCGTGAAATGCACAGCCCCGCCATCGGGCGCCGTGAGGCCCAGGCACATGCGGATGGTGGTGGTCTTGCCCGCGCCATTGGGGCCGATGACGCCCAGGCATTCGCCGGGGGCAATGGCAAACGACACGTCATCCACCACCGTGGTCTCGCCGTAGCGTTTGCGCAGGTGCAGGGCTTCAAAAAGTGCGGTCATGGTTGGATTGTGTGTGAGGCGCGGCGCATTCAGCTGGCAGCCACCAGCCGCCCCCGGCCCGCCGTCTTGGCCTCGTAAAGTGCGCGGTCGGCCCGCGCCATCAGCGCAGCCAGGTCGGTTTCGCCAGGCGCGGGTGTCGCCAGCCCGGCGCTGTAGTCCAGCGCAAAGCCCAGTTCAGCCACACTTGCGGCGTGCAGCCGCCGACGCAGGCGCCGGTCAAACGCCATGCCGGCCGGGGCGCTGTTGTGCAGCAGCAGCACGCCAAACTCCTCGCCGCCCAGCCGCCCGATCAGGTCGCCGCTGCGGCAGGTGTCACCCAGCAGCCGTGCAAACAGCTGCAGTGCGCGGTCGCCCGCTTCATGGCCCCGGGTGTCGTTGATCTGCTTGAAGTGGTCCACGTCCAGCATCAAGGCCGTCACGGGCAGCTGGTGGCGGGCGGCGTGTGCCAGCAGGCTGGCGCCCTGCTGGGTGAAACTGCGCTGGTTGAGCAGGCCCGTGAGGCCATCGGTCATGGCCAGGGTGTGCAGTTTCTGTTCGGCCTCGGCGCGCCAGGCCACCAGCAGGGCCACGGTGCCCAGCACCAGGCTCACGTTGGTGGCCACGGCCGCAGCCAGGTTCACCGGGTGGGGCGTGCGAAAGCTGGGGTACTGGTCGGTAAACGCGCCCAGCATGCCGCGCGCCAGCGTGAAGGCCGCCGAAGTGAGCAGGCAGCCCAGCAGCAGGCTGCGCCAGCGCAGGCTGGACTCCACCACCGGCGCCAGGGTGGCGCGCGCCACGATGCACAGGATGGCGGCCATCAAAAAGTTGGCCCAGCCCACCCGCCAGGCGTAGTGACCAAAGCCCAGCGTGTAGCCCAGCGGGGCGGCAATCACCAGCACCAGCAGCAGACGGGGCAACGGGCGCGGGCCCAGCCACTCCTCCAGTGCGCGGTACAGCATCCACTGGGCCGCTGCGTTGCAGGCAATCGACAGGGTGGACAGGGCCTGGTCCCACAGCGACGACGAGGCGATGATGGCCGCCCAGGCCACGGCCTGCAGCAGCAGGCTGGCCTGCACATGGCGCGCCGCACGGCTCACGCCGCGGCCCATGATCAGCGGCAGGGCCGCCGAGATCATGAACAGGTTGGTGGCCATGACGGCCATCAGGGTGAGGAAGTCCAGTGGCATGGGGCAGATCGGCCCTGCGTGCTTGGTGGCGTTTCTTTCTTTTTTCTCTCTATCTTCTTTACTGGAAGGCGACTTCGGCAAAGCTGCGCAGCTTGCGGCTGTGCAGGCGGTCCACGCCGCCGTTGCGCAGGATCTCGATGGCACGCATGCCAATGCGCAGATGCTGGTCCACGCGCTCGCGGTAGAAGTGGTTGGCCATGCCGGGCAGCTTGATTTCACCGTGCAGGGGCTTGTCGCTCACGCACAGCAGGGTGCCGTAGGGCACGCGGAAGCGGAAACCGTTGGCGGCGATGGTGGCGCTTTCCATGTCCAGCGCCACGGCGCGGCTCTGGCTGAAGCGGCGCTGGGGCGTGTTGTCGGGCAGCAGCTCCCAGTTGCGGTTGTCGGTGCTGGCCACGGTGCCGGTGCGCATCACGCGCTTCAGGTCTGCACCGCTGATCTGCGTGACATCGGCCACGGCCTGCTGCAGCGCCAGCTGGATCTCGGCCAGCGCCGGGATGGGCACCCACAGCGGCAGGTCTTCGTCCAGCACATGGTCCTCGCGCACATAGGCGTGGGCCAGCACGTAGTCGCCGAGCTGCTGGCTGTTGCGCAGGCCCGCGCAGTGGCCCAGCATCATCCAGGCGTGCGGGCGCAGCACGGCGATGTGGTCGGTGATGGTCTTGGCGTTGGCCGGGCCCACGCCGATGTTGACCATGGTGATGCCGCTCGCGTCCTTGCGCACCAGGTGGTAGGCGGGCATTTGCGGCAGGCGGGGCGGCGCGGCGCCCAGGTCGTCGCCCGCCTCGGCGCTCAGGCCCACGCGGCGTGTGACCACGTTGCCGGGCTCGATGAAGGCGATGTATTCGCTGTCGGGCTTGGCCATCTCGGCGTGGCCCAGGCGCACGAACTCGTCGATGTAGAACTGGTAGTTGGTGAACAGCACAAAGTTCTGGAACCACTCGGGCGCCGTGCCCGTGTAGTGGCGCAGGCGGTGCAGCGAGTAGTCCACGCGCGGTGCGGTGAACAGCGACAGAGGCTGGGCCTCGCCCGGCGCAGCCTGCCAGGTGCCGTTGGCAATGCCGTCGTCCATGGCGGCCAGGTCGGGCAGGTCGAACACATCGCGCATCAGCATGCGGCGGGCCTGGGTCAGCGTGCCTTCGATGTGGTCGTGCTCGGCAAACGAGAAATGGATGGGGATGGGGTGGGTGCTGGTGCCCACTTCCAGGTCCACGTTGTGTGCAGCACGCAGCAGGCGGAACTGCTCGGCGTAGTAGTTCGCAAACAGGTCGGGCCGGGTCAGGGTGGTCTCATAGCGCCCGGGGCCCTCCACAAAGCCATAGGCCAGCTTGGTATCGGCCCGCGCCACGGTGGTGGTGTGCACCCGTACAAAGGGGTAGAAGGCCCGCACCGGGCCCTCGGGCGTCTCTCCTGCCACAAAACGCTGCATGGCATCGCGCAGGTGGCCGATCTGTTGCTGGTAAATGCGCTGCACCTGGGCCAGGGCGTCGGCGGGGTCGGTGTGGCGGGTGGGGGCGATGAAGTCGGGGATGAGGGGCATGCGCTATTTTCGCTTGCCCGCGATCCCGCAGGAGGGCGGGCGGGTTTTTTCAGGACGTTGCGGGCTTTTGGGGTGCTCAGCGGGCGGGGGATCTGCTCTCCAGCCACTGCACGGCCGTGTCCAGCACGGGGTCGCCTCCGCCCAGGGCGCGCTGCACGACCCCGGCATCAACGGCAATACGGAGGTCGGGTTCGACGCCTTTGCCGAACACATAGTGCTCGCCGTTGGCGGCGAGTTCTGCCACGGTGGGCGCATGGACCACCATGTCGCCAGGCAGGAGGATCCGGGTCGTCATGCCCACTGCACCCGGCGTGGGCTCGGTAGCGACGACTTGTGCCCTGCCTGCTTTTTGCAACCAGGCGGCGAACATCTCGCAGGCCCCCATGCATTCTGGGCCCGTCAGCAGCACCAGAGGGCCGCTGTAGTGCGTCTGGCCTTGCGTGAAAAGAGGCAACTGAGGGGGGAGTCCCAGGCTGCCGCGGCTGCGCCAGACCTTGGCGGTGGCATCCACCTGGCGCTGGGCGTAGCCTTGCAGCCGGAGGGGGCGGTCGTACGAGAAGAATGAGGCCACATAGTGCGGAACCAGCTGGTAGGACCCATGGTTGGCGCCCCGCAGATCGAGCACCAGACCCCGCAGCCGCGCCTGATTGGCGGCGGCCAGGCTGCGCTCCCACAGGTCCAGGTTGCCGCCGCCGTCAGCGAACGAACTGAGCGCCAGATAGCCATACTGACGGCCCGACTGGCTACGCAGCTGGAACGCCGACAAGGATTCATTGTTGGGCCCGGTACCCGCAGCCTGTGGCCTTTCGGCCATGCGTTGGCGCAGATCGATGGACTGGTCCTTGCCGTCCTGCCGCACCTTCAGGACCATGGCCTCCCGGTCATAGGCCGTGAGCTTGAGCGCTTCGTGGCGGCGCCCCGCCTCGGTGGGGCGATTGGAGTGGCGAGAAGCCCGGCCTACATAGCGCGACATGCTTTCGCCATTGACTTCCATGATTTCTGCCCCCGGTCGCAGACCAGCGAGGTCGGCGGCAGAGCCGGGCGCGACGCTGCCGACCATGGTGCGGCCATCAGCAAGCCACCACACGCCCTGCTGCGGCAGTGGAGTGATCCCCCGTGGCACCCACTGCCCGGCCAGACCGGTGTCCAGTCCTGCCGCCAGCCGCTGGAGTCCGTTGGCGCTGCGCAGATCAACCCGGAACAGGCCGTCCTGCAGGCGTGTGCCGATCTCGGCATAAACCTGCGCCATGGCCCGCCGGTCCCGCTGGTCACCGGCCTGGCGGATCCTGTCGGCCAATTCGGCTTGCAGCCTTACCCAGTCCGTGGGCTGGGCGCCACGAAAGGGGTAACGCTCATGCATCACGCTGGTGAATGCCTTGAACGCATCGCCGGGCGCGAGCCGGGTCAGGTCGATGTCGGTGGTGGACTGCACACCGTACTGCGACAGTGCGACCTCACGACTGCGGTCGAAGCTGAAGCCGCGGCTGTCCAACGTGACCACGGTGTAGCCGCGCGGCAGGCGCACCATGGGGTCATCGGGTGTGAACAGTCGGCCATCCGCGCCAAACCCTGCCGGGAACGGCGCGCCCGCCTCGCTGGCCCACACCAGCAGCTTGCCACCCACCGGCTCCATGGCCAGGTCAGGTTGCAGAGGCCATTCCATCTGCACAGAGCTGGTGGTCAGCATGGCGTGCTGCTCAATCGTGTCCAGCGCGCGGCGGCCCGCGCGGCGCGGCAGCTGGGTGTGCACGGACAGCGCGAAGATCTTCACTCCGGTGCCCGACACACGCACCCGGCCCGTGCCCAGATCGAAAAGTGTCCCCGGGGGCGTGGGCGGCAGGTCGATGGACACGGCCGAGCTGTCCATGCGGGGCGTGGCCAGCAATTGGTCCTGAGGCGGCGTCACGTGCGCAGCCTGGCGTTGCACGAAGTAGGCGCCCTGGTCGAGCAACGCCACGAGCGTGCTGCCCGCCGTGATGGGGTCACCGGCACCCCGCTCCAGCGCCGCGATGAGGCGCACCGGACCGCCCTCGTCGCGCGCCATCACCGCCGGTCCGGAAGGAGGCTGGAAGGGGATGCCGTTGCGGTTGTCCCAGGCCTGGCGCCCTGCGTCCACGGCCTGTCGGCCCGTTGACATCACCTGCTGGCCCGTGGACATCATCTGCTGGCCCGTGGACATCATCTGCTGCCCGGCGGATACCGC